>CAYMVN010000001.1:0-43883 GCA_964394125.1 uncultured Pseudomonadales bacterium
AGTAAAAAAACAGATTAGTATCGCCGCACTCGTTCTCACTGCAGGACTCTGCTTGTTTTTTGTGCCGCCTGTTCTGGCGGAACGGCTCGAGTCTGGTTCCTACGTTATTCAGTTTGGTAACTTCAATATTACTGCAGGAGAAAAGTCGAGTGCTTCATACAATGTCACTGATACTGTTGGACAAACAGGGGCCGGCCCGTATGGTCAGTACGGCGTGTCTGGCTACTTTGTTGGTGGCGGCTTTCAGTATATCTATCAAATTGACCAGTTCCGATTTCGAATTTCTAAAACACTCATTGCACTTGGATCGATGGTTCCGGATATTCACTATACTGACTCGCACACACTACAGGTAACAACTCGAGGAGCTGGTGGGTATAAAGTGTATGTTTTTGAAGAGCACCCACTCCGTCATGAGAACGGACTCTACGACATCCCAAACACTACTTGTGATGGCGGAACCTGCACCTACACGACAGCCCAAACCTGGACCAATCAATCTATCCCCGGCTTTGGATTTTCGGTAACCGGCAACGACGTAGCAACTGACTTCGTGAACTCAACATACTATCGCAGCTTTGCCAACAAAGAGCTCGGTAACCCTATGCAAATTGTCATGAGCTCAACGAGTGGTGGAATCAACAGAACAGCAACAGTCACGTATAAAGCAGGTATTTCTGCGACACAAGCAGCCGGAGACTACAGTACGCCAATTGTATATGTTGCTGTACCAGGATATTAGCGCATGAATAAAATACTTCTCATAACACTGCTTGCAACCACATTTTTTGCACGACCAGTACTTGTAGCGGCACAGGCAATTGATGCAGTAACCAGTGAGAGCAGCGAACTAGGTGTTTTTCCTGCAACAGCATTCTTAAAAATCCAACAAGGTGGCAGTGCGACACATACCATTACCCTCGAGAACACCAGTGCACACACAATTCGTGTCGCTCCAAGAATTGTTGACTTTCGCAGTGACAATCGAACTGGGACGCCGCTTTTGACCGAATCAACGACATTTCAATATCTTGAGGGCATCACTGACCCAAACAAACTCGACACACTGCTCTTGCAACCAAAAGAAAAAGCTGCCCTGAAACTTGCCTTCACGATTCCTTCAAACGCACCTTCAAAAGAATACCCGCTGACTATTCTTTTTGAGACAACACCTGATGTACCACAGCCAGTGGTTGGTGCCGGAGCTGGAATTAAAACGGTTATTGGGAGTAACCTCGTTGTTCTCATCACCAATACTCAAGAAGCCCCCACCCTACTCTCAGTTTCTCAGTTGAAGACCGCCTCAGTACATGACTCATTTGCAGGTATTTCTTTTACGCCTGTTGTTAAGAATTCTTCGTTTGCTTCAAGCGTTGCTTCATCAAGTGCACAGATTAAAAATTGGCGAGGAAAAGTTGTACAGACATTTGAAGGTATGCCTGTAGTTGTCCTTGGAGCGTCATCGAGAGAGATTCAGACACTTCCAAGTAACTCCGATACACCGGTTGCATTCGAGTACAAACCGTCATACCTGCTCGGTTGGTACACACTTGAGTTTACAGTTCAGACAGGACTGAGTACGGCTCCCGATTCAGTGACTGCTACTCGCATTGTTTTTGCTCTTCCTTTTGCAGTTATAGCAGTTTTATTTTCAGTAATTGCATCACTTTTATACTTTGGATACAAGAAAGGTCTCTTTACACACTTGCGAAGTATCTAGGAGTCGTACTACACTGAGTCTTGTAGTTACGTTATCTACATGAAACAAACTGTCCGAACAGCTTTACTAATTAGTGTTTTTGTTGCTGCTTCGATAGTTGCTGGTAAGTTTTCTAGTAAGCAGTACTCTGCAAGTTTAACGAATGTATCCGTTACACTTTCTAACTCTCGCCCTTCTTTCCGTGGGGCACTGGGCTCAGGAAATAGCGTTAGTTCAACTATTGCCTACATCAATACCACCCCCAACGCATACCCTTCAACTGCTTCATCGCAGCTCGTACAAGGAGATGTCGTCTCTATTGGGAACGGTGCGGCGATGACAAACTTTACCGTTGATGACTCGTACAACAACACTCTGAACCCCTTCCGGAGTGAAGATAAAGTCTACTTGAGCGCGCCACTCGGTGCTGGTCAGGCAGATTCAGGTGATGATGTTATCTCCACTCAGTCTGCGAGCCTGACAGTGAAGCTAACAACTGCCAATGCAATCGCGAACGGCCGCTTCCGAGTATTGGTGCCAGCACTTACTTCAAACACGAGTGCTGCAGATGGTCTTCCTGATAGTGGTTACTTCGACTTTACCTCGAGTGCACCCTCAGGAACCACCGTGGTCTGCCCAGACATGCACACCACTACCTACGACTTTGACAATGCTATTGCTTCAACCGCCTCTGCCATAACACTAACGGGCACACTTGCGGGCGACTATCACTCTTTCGAGTGTGCTTACTCTGGCACCGGTGCAAGTGGAACCGTGTTTGATGGCACTACAAATGATCCAATTGTTATCTCTAACCTCATCAACCCTGCCCTCATACCAAACCATCAGCAAGGTGTTGCTGATACCTACAAAGTGGTTATTCAACAGTACGATTCAAGCCTAGCTGTAGTAGACACTACAACGGTTGCTATTGGCGTCATTGAAGCCGTTAAAATCACCGCTTTAGTACAACCACAGATCAGCTTTAAGATCTTAGGTGTTGGCAGCGGAACGGACGTGTGTGGCTTGTCTACGTCAGTTTCTACTTCTGCAGCTCTTGTGCCATTTGGGGACTTGCTCCTGGGCACCTTTACCCAAGCAGCTCAGGGCTTTTCTGTTAACACCAATGCTTCTGGCGGCTACTCTGTAACTGCAATCGAGAATGATCAGCTCAGCAGAGATGGTATGGCCTGCCCCGATGGATCACTGCCGAACACTGACTGTATTCCTGATAGCCAGGGAGATGCAACCAACATTACCGACTTTGACGCTGGTGTTTGGGAAAGCACGGCAACAAAAGGATTTGCCTATACACTCGATAACAAAAACAGCTTGAGTTCTCTCTACATGCCATTCCAACACGATACGAATACCTCAGGTACGAATACTGGTGCTGGCACCGTTGATGATGGCTCAACCTACACCTGTACTGCAAATTCCACTTCAAGTTGTTCCGGAGGCCAGCTCTGCCACTGCTTTAGAAGTTTTGCAGATACAGCCAACTCAGAAACGCCACAGATAGTTGCAAAAGCAACGATACCAGTAGAGAATAGTAATTACTACTTATGCTATCGAGCTGTTATTTCGACTACTCAGGCATCTGGCTACTACGAAAATTATGTAACATATACAGCTACGGCTAATTTTTAAGGATAGACATGAACACACCTGCCCGTGTATCAAGAATTATAGTTTCAAGTTTCGTTTTGGGGTCACTCCTCGTAACGCCATCTGCGTATGTTGCGCACGTTTTTGCTCAAGAGCAAACGGCTCAACCAATTCTGACATCGGAGCCGTCCCCACCAGTTCCAGTAGCTATTCAACCTCCTTCTGTTGCTGCACAGCAGAGCCTATCCCTCACCGCGACACCACTGCGCTATGGCGATGATGACACACTCGTAATCAGCCCTGGTGAAAAAAAGCAGATCAAAGTTGAAGTCATTAACACCAGTGATGTTCCATTAACAGTCGTTAGTACTGCACGTGACTTTATCGTTGAAGATGGTGAAACGCCAGTTCCTCTCGAGAGTGGTGTCGGTGACAACCGGTGGAGTCTTGCTTCGTGGCTCGTACTTACCCCCAATCAGCACACGCTACAGCCTAGACAAAAAGCAAGCATTACGGTTCTGATTGATGTACCAGCAGATGCGCTCCCAGGTGGACACTATGCAATGGTGAGTCATCAGCCATCGCTATCAAGTGCAAAAGGCACAGAGGGTAAAGCAGCCGGCATCAATCAACGAGTTGGAACGCTCCTGTATGTGCGCGTTGCCGGGCCAATAAATGAGTCAGCCAACATTCGCAACTTCACCATCCCTAAGTACAGTGAGTTCGGGCCAGTGCCCTACTCTTTTACCATTGATAACCTATCTGATATTCATATTCGGCCACAGATCGGTATTTCTATAAAGAATCTGTTTGGGAAACAAGTTGCGCTTTTGCAACCAGAAGCAAAAAACATCTTTCCACTCAGCAACCGTTCTTATTCTGGAAAGTGGGAACAGATCTGGGGATACGGCTACTACCATGCTGACTTAGTTGTTAGTTACGGCGCGCAAGGTGATGTCGTCATTGCAAAGACAGCATTCTGGTTAATTCCAATTAAGCTAGTGCTCGCCCTCTTTATTATGTTGCTCACTGCTGTTGCGGCAGGTATCTCAATTCGCAGACACCTCAAGCACCGCAAACAAGATCAGAATGCTCGTATTGCAGAGTTAGAGGCTAAGCTGAATGAGGCTCAAGGCCAAGATCTCAAGCAATATGAGGAGTAATGAAACGCTTTGCACTCTACTTACTTGGCTGTTTAGTGGTACTCGCAGCACACCTTCCTGGGTTCATTATTCGAGCTGAAGATACTGGTATCTTACCTGGTGAAACCTATACTCAGCCAAAAACAAGAACCACACAGGTAACAGCGGGTGTTCATGATAATGAGCCGCCCAGCACGCCGCTACTCATTGCTCCGGCTGATACTGCTATTCTTGCTACGAATACACCGACTTTTGTCTGGCAAGCTGCGACTGACAATATTGCGCTCAGTCACTATAGCCTCGTTCTCGATGGCACAGTGCTGTACTCGAGTATCCCACTCTCAGATACAACAAATAGCCAGTTTACCCTCACCTACTCGAGCACAACGCATGAGTATAGCCTTGTTCCAAAAGAGGCACTTACTGAAGGTGAACACTCGTGGAGTATTATCGCCTTCGATGTCTACGATAACCAGACAAGCTCTGTAACCTGGAAGTTTACTGTTGATACAGTTGCTCCCGTCTTTACCATTTCCACCGTCGATACACTCAAGGTCACTATCACAACGCAAGATCTCAGCACCATTCCTGAGACAGCACTGGCAGTCACCGTTGCGCAGCCGCTACTTTCAGGAACTGGAGAAGCTGGCAGCACAGTTCACCTCACGGTGCGCACGGCAAATGCTCCCGACCAAGTTTTTACCTTCACAATTGCTGCGAATGGGACTTGGGAACAAAAAATTGATACAATTCCTAGAGATCAATTGATTCATCTTGATTTTATTATTACAGATAGCGCTGGAAACATCAGTGCGCTCGAAGATGTCCCGCTTATCCTCAAGAGTGTACAAATTGTTATTCCGCTGCCTCCAGAGATACCGATACTTCCTCCAGAAGTAAGCATCCCGGTTATTAGTGCAGTAGAAATTAAAGAGAAGATCGTCTCAAGCAGCATTCTCTATGCGCCGCCAACTATTCAACAACTGGCCACCACCATTGGTCTAGTGCGCACTATCCCAGGCACACAAAAAATTGACTGGACGTTCCTCGCCTATATGAGCCTATGTACCCTTGGGCTCCACCTGGTGCTCAAGGTGTGTATCCTGATGCCACGATATACAGAGCTTGGCTGGTTTGGATTTTTGGATATCCTCAGGGTACTAGGTCTAGCCTGGGATGCACGACCACAAGGTATCGTTATCGACTCAAAAACACAGGGAGCAGTGCCCTTCTGCAAAATTAGTATCTCAGGGCAGCAAAAAAATAAAACACCACTGCACAAAAGCATCGTTACAAATAAACAAGGAGTCTTCTTTAAGACAGAGCTCCCTGAGGGAGAGTATGTCTATACGGTTGTCGAAGAAGGCTTCGTCTTCCCCACTCTAACGCAACACCCACTCCACCTTGACTCAAACCAGTACTACCAAGGCAGCACCTGTACCGTGAGCGATGATGCGCGACTCCCCGGGATAACTATTCCTGTTGATTCTTCTAGCAAGCCACGCACACCTTCACTTGCTCGGCGGATTCTGCAGAAACCGCTCCTGAACACATCAGGAGTGGCTGTGAACTTACTTCTTGTGCTTGTAGCACCCTCACTGCTGAACGCTGCGGCTCTGAGCTTCTACTGTCTGCTCTACCTCACTGTGCTCGCACGGAGCCGGAAAAAGAAGAAACAGTACACCTTCAGTGATACACACATGTTACAGAAAGAGAACTCGGTAGTGTACCTGTACTCCCCTCAGAAAGAGCTCCTCGCTGTGCAGCAGACTTCAAAAGATGGCAGCTGTTTCTTTGAGCGACACGACACCTACACCATTGAGTACGTGGACACCACACACACCCTGCAAGAAGACCAAAGCGTAACGACAACAAGTAGTGAAGCTGAAGTGCTCCGCACCGAGCCTGCTCCCCACACCGTGAACTTCGCCTAGATTCGTATTTTGTTTGCCGAATAAAATACATGCTTTTCAACATATTTCAGATAGAAAAAAGAAGTTTCGCATTCTGTTCCCGCATTACCGCACAAACAAGTATAAAATCACGCGCTATATCTATTACCGCATGTTAAACGCATTTTATCCGCGCATCTCTAGAAACATTAATTGCAAACAGTATTTTTTATTATAACTATAACTAAAGATATATTTGTATTAAAAAGTGATCAGGGGTAAAAACACACCCGAAACTTAAAATCGATTGTCTTTTGAAAAATAATTACGTCAGTATAGATACTAGAGCACTGGAAAGTTCAATCTTTTCGTGCATTTCACATCAATTTCATTCGGCGGGCACTATAAAACCTATAGTAGTAGAACTCTCCCCACTTTAGAGAGTATATTCAACGCCTCTGGCACCTCTGGAAAGTAATGTCGCAGTAAACGAGAATCCTCCCTCAAGGATCCCATCAACCGATCAACAGCAGTATATATATTTTTCTTGTCTCTCTCTATCAATCTTTTTTTTGGTTCGATTTTGGTTAGCAGATCGTCAACTTGGTTGCTAATACCAGAGAGAGACTCTGCAACAGCATTGAGATCATAATATTTATATACTAGAGGCCTATCAAGTCCGACTATCCAGGTATCAACCCAAAAGAGCGCCACGTTCTCCAGATAGCGGGCTTTCACTTCACTCAAGACTGCCTCTGAAAAACCACCAGCCTTTATATAGAAGCCTCTGGCAAGCGGCAACGCTCGTTCAGCTAGTACCAGCTCACGCAGGAAGCGGAAGTTCGTATCACTTTTTGGAGCGTTCAGGAATGTCATCCCCATCCATCGACCGTCCCAATCATCGTTTAAGTAATTTACTGCCGGAAACGAGACTTTGACAGCTTCTCTGCCCTGTTCTGTAAGAAGGAAGGTGGTCTTGCCAAAAACTCTCTTCTTGAAAAGAAGCTTTTTCTTTTCTAAGAGAACAATCAGTGAACGAACTCCTGTTTCACTCAGGGTACTCACGCAGGCTCTCAGCTCTTTCAGCTCGAGTCCTTGTTCTGCAGCAAGCTCGGTTGCAAATAAGCAGAGGAGTATTTTTTTGGTATTTATTTTCAGTGCCATACTTGATGTGACGCTCCGAATACTATACGAATGCATGTATATTACTGCAAGTACTGCGAAGTTATTACCTAGTTGCAAGCCTCTCATGTTTTGCGGGTATCTAAAGATACTCACACGAATAGAAAGTTTTTACACCAAATGTTTACAACTTTTGTAAAATTATTACTTTTCCAGAGGAAAAATAACATAACTTGCGATAATTCTAATTTTTACTCACTATACGCGAGATAACTACACATTTCAACACACACTTCTGCTTACTCACATACTAGTAGAAATACTCACTTTTTTCTTTTGAAACAAAAACAGAGACTCCTTTTGATACTCTTTTATATTCATGAAAGGCGTGAATAAAAATTCTTTTGTTGCAGTCTCACCAGAGGTGAGCAAAGATCGCCCAACGGCGTCTTTTTGACCAGTTCTGACTTCTTGACTTGGCCTTGAGAAAAATCATACACTGATGGCTGTACAAGAAAAAATAGTCTAACGAATCTGGATTAGACACAAAAAATACTTTGCAATAATTGAGAAACCCATGACTGCCCAAGAAGTGTATCTCACAAGCGTAAACAAGCTTTTTTCAACATTTTTGTTGTCTCTTGATCTGACCGCTGAAGAGAAGAAACATGCTGAAGCACTATTTGTACAGCTACTTTCTCGTCTCGCTGCGAACGCTTCCACTGCATCGGTCGCAGAGTTCCTGAATGGGCAAAAGGGAGCAGCTCGAGAGATCTCAGCGGCATACGCTAGTGTGCAACAGTTTGTCGGCAGCGTCCCGCTCTCCCAGAGTAAAATTCTACTCCATGAATATGTATTAGCACTCACTAGCGGAGACTGCTCAAATGCCACCATAAGGAATTATCGCAGTGATATCAACCAATTTTTACATTTCACCAATGAAGACCAGCTGGCAAAGACACTAACAAAACAAAAAGTCCTCGAGTTCATCCGTGCACAGAAGTCAGCTCAGCTCTCGGCGGCCACCGTCAAGAGAAAGTTAGTCAGCTTAGCACAGTTTGGGCTGTGGCTTGAATCCATCGGCGCGCTGCCGCTGGGTAGCTGCAGCTGGCTCGTAGAGCTCAGCCATACAGCACATGACACAGTCACAGAGCCTGCCAAGCAGCCTGTCGAAGAGAAGCTTCCAGTACATAAGAAGCGACTCCGCTTTCCGCTTGCTAGTCTTGCCCCAGCACTCTTTGCTCAAAAACACGAACGAAAAACAAACTCAGGTCAAGAGTACTCTGAGCAGATAAAAAGAAATGTACGGTTACTACAAAGTACCTTACAAAAAAGATCCAGCTCATTTTTTTCTCGATACGCCAATCTGGCGATGATACTGCTCTTCCTACTGTCATTTTCCTACTTTGGATACAAACAGTTATTCATCACGCCTGACAAACCATTAGCATTCCCCTCGACACTAACTCGCCCAAATCGAACACTTTCTTTCCAGGGAAGATTAACTGATACAGCACAAAATCCTATCACTGCAGCGACAAACTTTAGATTCAAATTGTTTGATTCTGGCCCAAGTACCGGAAGTGGTACTCAGTTGTGGGATTCTGGTGTGTGTAGCGTTACTCCAGATCAAGATGGTATCTTTTCTACCGGCTTAGGCTCAGACTGTGGCTCTGAGATTGCCTCATCAGTTTTCAGTGAGAATGCCAATGTCTGGCTTGAAGTAACGGTCGCTTCTGAGACACTCTCTCCTCGGCAAAGTATCAAGAGTGTTGCCTACGCGCTCAACTCTGAAACACTGCAGGGCTTCCCACCAGCTGATCCGGCAACAGCAAACACAGTACTCGTTATGAACAGTAGTGGCGAAGTTGTGCTGGGAAGTGCGACACCTAAAATTAAGGCTTCGAGTACTTCTCTTACTCTAGAAGGCACAACGCTCACCATGCAAGCTACCAGTGGCTCAAACGGGAATGTCGTTCTTGACCCTGATGGAACTGGTATTGTTATCGCCAAAGACTACATCGCTGCACCAGGAGCAACGCTCTCTGCAACCTATGCTGGTGGTACAGCACTCGTCACTAAAGGCGGACCCACTGGCACAGCAGACATTCAACAGTGGCAGAATAGCGCAGGAACTGCTCTCAGTGTAGTGAATGCTTCGGGTAATTTTGGTATTGGCACTTCAAGTCCTGGAATGAAACTCGATGTAGTGGGAGGCACAGCGAGAGTTGTATCTAGTGGCACTCCACTGGCTACTAGTTATGATCTCTCAATTCAAAACCCGGCGAGTAGTCAAACATGGTTAGAAATCTTAAATAATGGCGGAACAAATAAGGGTGCTTTCTTTGGTATGTGGAACGACTCATTCCAGCTGTGGAACTATCAAGCTGGTGATATCTCTTTCTATACAAATACGTCTGCATCGAATGGAACTGAACGATTACGAATCGAGAATAACGGTAATATTGCGGTTGGCACAACAGGCACTGCCAACTTCTTACTTGATGTCAACGGAACTGTCGGCCCACACGTTGATAGTAGCTACAATCTGGGATCTTTAACCTATGCATGGGCTAATATATATGGCGATGCGTTGTACCAGAATGGCTATCAAGTCTGTGACAGTAGTGGCAACTGCCCGAGCGCTGGATACTGGAGACAGTTAAATGGCGCACTCTCCCCAATGAATGACACCGTTGATCTGCTCATCGGAGCCAGTGCTACAACTTCCGCGAAGTTTGCCTTCATGAACGTAAACTCTGGCACACCAACTGCAAGTATCTCAGGAAACTTAGCAGTTGCAGTACCAACAGGCGCAAATCCAGCAACTACCTATACTGCACTCAACGGTGGCAGTATTAATTTCCAAACATCTGTCGGTGGTCCAAGTGGCGCAAGCTCTGGACTCTTCATTAAGAATGATGGCAATATCGGAATTGGCTCTGTCAGTCCTGCAGCAAAGCTTGATGTCGCTGGTACGATCAGAAACAACTCATATACTGCTTTTGGTGCTGATACCGGTTCTGCACAGTGGGGACTAAACTCTGCACGAGGTATTAATGTTATACATACTGCTGCCCCCGCTGCAGGGACTGGCTCAGTTGGTATCCGTTCTGAAATCACCCGAACTTCAGATGGCACCGGCAGCACAATCAATGCTGCCTACTATGGACGCCCCCTCATCAATGCTTCTGGCTTAACCGTTGATGAGAATGCTACATACTATGCAGCCAATGGCTCTATAACTGCTGGTACTATGACAAATCAATATGGTTTGTATGTAGCGGGGCTTTCTGGTGCAACAAATAACTATGCTGTGTACACCGCAAGTACTACCAAGTCATATTTTGGTGGCAATGTTGGTATCGGTACAACAAATCCTGCTAACTTTAAATTGCAACTCACGGGTGATATTGGGCCCACCACTACTGCTACCTATAGCTTGGGCTCAGCTACCTATAAGTGGAATAATATCTACGGGACAACTATCTACCAGGGTGCGAACCAAGTTTGTGACACGAGTGGAAACTGTGGAAGCGGCAGCATCTGGGCCAACACTGCTAATGTATACCATCCGTATAATGCGAATGCCACAGTTGCTGACCTCGTTATTGGTGGCAACTCCACTGCCAGTGCTGACTTTAGGGTGACGGGCTTAGGCAACGGTTCAACTGACCTCGCTGGTTACACCTATGGTAGACGCTTCCTTGATATTGACTCGACTAACTATTATGTAGAGCCAGGCAACACAACAACTGCAGGTGCGTTTGCCAGTAATGTCGGAATCGGCACCACCACCCCCGACTCGCTCCTACATGCCTACTCAAATACGACTGGTGCATCAACAGTACACGGCAAGTTTGAAAACATAAGTGCGACAGGAAGAGCTCAAGCAGTTGTCTCCAGTGGCACCTACCCAAATAACTTCTTTGCACTTATGACACACGGAGCAAGTTTTGCTTCAGATAACTACTTGAGTGATTCCACAAATGATGCTGGTCTTGGCGTCTTACTTGGGCAAGGCTCACAGATGACGAAGTTTGCTGTTGGAACATACAACAGCACTCCGCTCTCTTTCTTCACTGGCAATACTGAACGCATGTACATTTCTAGCACCGGTAATGTTGGGATCGGGACAACAAATCCATCAAGCTTCAAGCTAGAGTTAGCTGGTAACGTCGGCCCCACCACAACTGCAACGTATGACCTCGGCTCAGCTTCACTCAAGTGGAACAACATCTACGGTACAACTATATATCAGGGAGCAAACCAAGTCTGTGATCTTGGGGGAAACTGTGGCCTCGGACTCTGGGAGAACAACAGCAATGTCTTCAACCCTAAAAATCAGTATGCGTCTATTGTTGACCTAGTAGTTGGCGGCAACTCCACCGCCAGTGCCGACTTCAGGGTGACTGGTCTTGGCAATGGCTCGACAGACCTCGCTGGTTACACCTACGGCAGACGCTTCACTGATATTGATGCAACAGGCTATTACGTTGAACCAGGAAACGTCACAACCGCAGGGTTATTTGCTGGCAACATTGGTGTCGGCACTACAGGCCCTCTTGCAACTGTTGATATCAGAGGGAATGTATACCTGAATGACGGGTCTGCTGGGGCCCCTGCATTCAGCTTCAACGCAGATACGAATACAGGGTTCTACCGTCAAGCTAGCGACTTAATTTCATTTGTTGCCAATGGACAGAACGCACTTAATGTTGATGGCTCCACTGGTACAGGAAGACTGATGGTTGGAAATGGATATCCTGTCTCACGCTTACAACTGAACGATGATACTGGCACTTCTGCTTCAGGACTTACCCTGGGAAGTACAAGCCCTATTTCTCTCTACCGCTCAGCTGCAAGTATGTTGGCAATCACCGGTGGTAATGTAGGAATTGGAGAAACAAACCCTGCAAACTTCAAGTTACAACTACTGGGAGACATTGGACCGACCACAACTGCTACCTATAACTTGGGCTCGGCTACCTATAAGTGGAACAACATCTACGGTACAACTATCTACCAGGGTGCGAACCAAGTCTGTGACATGAGTAACAACTGTGGAACAACGCTTTGGGAGAACAACAGTAATGTCATTAATCCACGAAATCAGTATGCCGCTGTTACTGATCTCATCATCGGCGGCAACTCCACTGCCAGTGCTGACTTTAGAGTAACAGGTCTTGGCAATGGTTCAACCGACCTCGCTGGTTACACCTACGGCAGACGCTTCCTTGATATTGACTCAACTGGCTATTATGTTGAACCGGGAAACATATTCACAGCAGGCTTATTTGCAGGTAATGTTGGAGTTGGTACCACAAACGCAGATACAACATTGAAGGTATACAATAGTTCGGCACCAACATTCCAAGTCGCTACTTCTACTACAGCAAATGTCGGATTGTACTACGAAGGCAGTGGAAATGATTTATATCTTGGTGGAGACTCTTCTCAAGATGGTAACTTGTACATAAAGAATCTGTCTGGAACCACAACCATTGCGCTGAATGCAGGGAGTGCCACTCATAGTTATATCAATAGTGGAGCTAACGTAGGTATTGGAACAACCAACCCCGCTAACTTTAAGCTGCAAGTTGCAGGAGGTGTCGGCCCAACGGTAACCGCAACCTATGATCTCGGCTCAGCTACCTATAAGTGGAACAACATCTATGGCACAACTATCTACCAAGGTGCGAACCAAGTCTGTGATACGAGTAATAACTGTGGAACGCCGCTGTGGGAAAACAATAGCAATGCCTTCAATCCTCGGAATGAGTATGCCTCAATTGCTGATATCGTTGTCGGAGGGAACTCTACCGCCAGTGCTGACTTTAGAGTAACAGGTCTTGGCAATGGCTCAACCAATCTTGCAGGCTACACCTACGGCAGACGCTTCCTTGACATTGACTCAACTGGCTATTATGTTGAACCAGGAAATACTTCGATAGCTGGTGCGTTTGCTGGAAACGTTGGTATCGGTACAACAAACCCCGCTGGTTTACTGGAAGTTAAGAGCCCAAATGCCAACTACACCTTTACCACAAGCTCAACGAGTGGCTACACTACCAACTTCCTCATGGATGACACAGGGCTAAGAATTGGTCACAACAGTAGCTCTCGTGATATTGAGTTCCAGACATCTTCTACCACACGAATGACAATTCTTGGTGGTGGCAATGTTGGTATTGGTACTACCAGCCCGAATAATTTGTTTGAAGTTGCTGCATCTGATACCGGTAATACATTCCTCAGTAGCGCGAGTGTTAGAGTTACAAATACGAACTCTGCTGCTTTTGGCAGAATGCAGAGTTTAACCTTTGGTACTGCTGGAAATTCTAGTTATATTGGTGCTGGTATCGCTGGCATCTACGACAACTGGAATGTTACCAATGGAGCAGGTCATACCCTCGCTTTTTTCACTAAAGACTCATCTATTGAGGCTACTCCTTCAGAAAAAATGAGAATTAATAAATCTGGAAACCTAGGCATTGGAACCACTTCACCTGCGGCAAAAATTGAGGTGTATGGAGCTACTGAAGGAATTAGAATTACTGGTTCAGGAACAACTGGCGATAGTTCTACTGCTTATCTCACGTTTTACGACTCAAACGGCTCAACAAGAAGAGGTTTTGTTGGTGATGGGGCAACTAGTAATGATGATATTCACCTCAAAGCAGATACAGGAGATATTCACATTGGAGATTCTAGTAGTGGCACAGTTTTGAACTTAAGTGGTGGAAATGTCAGTATTGGCACCACTTCAAGTACATTAGGCAAATTAACAGTCATGGGAACAAAAGTACTTGATGGAGCACAGGTTTTTACACAATCTGTTGCAGATGATACTGCCTACAGTTCCTCTCCTATTGCTGGTATTAGATTTATAACAAAATATAATACTGCTGGTGGACTTGCTGGATTGGGTGGTATAAATGTGGGTAAAGAAAATACAACAGATGGCGACTACGCATCATACTTAACACTTACCACTCGTACAAATGGATCCTCAATTGCTGAGCGACTGCGCATTGATAGTTCTGGAAACGTCAGTATTGGAACAACCTCATCAGCAGCTAAGTTATATACCTACGATGCTGCCGATAATACCATCATTACCGCCGGATACTCAGGTGCCCGAACGAATCCTCTCTTTTTGGCTACAACAACAACTTCATCAGTTGCTCCAACTGGCTTTGATTTTTATAGTTGGTATAGTGCTTGGGGACCAGTCTCTGGAGGAATCCGTGGCTCAAGCGGCTCTGGTACTTGGGAATCACAAATTTATGGCACACAGAAACTTGTTCTTAATGCAGGAGGATATAGCTCTAGTACTGCTGATATTATGATTGATTTGGCAGGAAATGTGGGGATTGGTACAACATCACCTGGCTCAAAGCTTGACGTAGCTGGAGATATCCGACTCTCAAGTGGTAGCTCAATAAACAGTGCCGGCTCAGATGTCAGAATTCACACCAATAAAACAGATGATACGGCATACGAGTACTTCAGTTTCTACTCTGGTGCAAGCAGACAAGGTATCATACTGTATGACGGTGCATGGACCGGCTGTTCAAACGTAACAGATGAGTTCTGTTTGAAGGCTGAAAATGGCAACCATCTAGCATTTTATAGTGAGAGTGGTAAAGATATTCGCTTAATACCAGGAGGAAACGTGGGTATTGGGACGACTTCAACTGTTGCAAAACTCACTGTGTATAGTAGTCTTACGGGTTCTGGAGCAAGCGAGACAATTTCTTCCAATACGTCACTTAGTACTGCCGCAACTGGAGATTATATGGGGTATTGGCTCAACATGAACGCGATTACCGCTTCATCGGGAACACAGGCACCAACAATGTATGGGCAATACAATACTATTTCAAGAAGCCTTACAGATAATTCAAGTGGCCAAAGTACTGTTTATGGTACATACAGCTCAGCCTCTCAGCTTGCTCTTACAAATAACGTTGGTTCAAAAGTAACGTATGGTGGATACTTTACAGCTACTGGGAACTCACTAGGAAATTCTTTTGCTATTGGAGTAGCGGCAGACGCGACTGGTACAGATACCTCATATGGTGTGTATACCGGTACTGTTACTGGCACTGATCCCTACTCAATATATACTTCTGGTACGACAAAAAGCTACTTTGGTGGAAACGTCGGTATTGGTGTTACCGGTCCAGCACAAAAGCTTGATGTGGCTGGTACAATCCAAACTGATCTTGTAGCATCAACCAATAGCTATGCGCTCTGTCACGAGAACAACGTCACTCTAACTAATCAAGACATTAAAGATTGTAGTGGTACACCAGCTGCTGACTACATGGAGTTCTATTCTGTGGACACCAACGTTACACCTGGAGACTTACTTGCCCCATCTACCACCTACATCACCACGAATGATGGAGATCAAATTACCAAGTTAACGAAAACAAACCAGGCCTATCAACGGACAACAATCGGCATAGCATCTGTCCCTGAAAATGCAGGAGACTTTAATAGTATCGGACGCAATATTAAAGATGAGGATAACCCATTCCCTGTTGCGCTTAATGGTCGTGTTCTCGTTAAGTTTAGTTCTATAAATGGAACTATTCAACCTGGTGACTATGTAACTTCATCTGATATTCCTGGTGTTGCAATGAAAGCAACCAATGCTGGCTGGGTAATCGGTAAAGCGATTGCTTCCTATGCGAACTCAGATACAAGTGCCGTTGGCACCGTCATGGTTTTCGTCAATTCTGGTTGGTACGACCCTTCCATCCAGTTCAACTCTGAGGGTGAATTGGTGATTAACTCTGCTGGACAAGATACATACACCGTCAGCCCAGTTGCTGGTTCTCCTCTACAAAATATTGTTGCAGGTGCTACGGCGGTGTTTGGTAAGATTCGCGCTGGCAGCGCCACAATCACCAGCATCACTACCGAGCAGCTCAATATTTCTGGTCAGAGTATTCAAGAGCTCATTGCCAGCATGATTGATGAGCGAATTGCCGGCTCTGCACTAGTTGCTTCACAGTCTGCGCAACTCGAGAGTGTTGTTGCTACTTCAGCTTCAATTTCAGGTACTCTCTCCGCATCAAGAACATCATTGGGTGAACTCCTGGCAGAGACTGCGACAATCTCTGGCACGTTAACCACGACTGAACTGAACGTAACTGGTAGCTCTCGGCTAGCACAGATCACTGCTCAACAAGCAGTCCTTGAAAGACTCAAGGCAAACACGGCGGAGCTGTTTGATGCAACAATTTCTGGCACACTCTATGCCGAGAATATTGCGAATCTTGATGCAAAAATTGCTACAGCCATCCAAGAGCCAACCTTTATTGATGCTCTAACAGGCAACATCCCTTCTCCACCACCTGCTGCGAATCCGTTAACCGTGTACGATACCGTTGCGACAGCAGGCTACACCCCAGTAAACCCAGAGTTTTTTGCTGAAAATGAAGGTATTTCTCTAGTAAATGGTGATATTCTCCTCGACTCAGCTGCTGTGTTTGTACGCAAGTACTTACAAGTTAACGGACTCGCCTACATTACTGAAACACTCGGCGTAGGGACAAAGATAGTTGTGGGTAACACAACAAGCCTTTCTGATGGAGCACTCGCCTTCACCCCAATTCCTGGTCAAGAGAATGTTCTCAAGATTCAACCGTCTGGCAGTGGAAGTATCGAACTGTTGGCTGGTGTCATGACTATTCAAAATGGCCAAGTGACGATAACTGGAGACATCACTGCAACGGGCAAAGTAAAAGCCTCAACGTTATTGACGAACCTCATTCAACCTGCCGACTTTGGAAATCCATTCCAGGTGCAAGTAGCAGGTATCTCTACCGGTTCAGGAGAGCTTAAAAAATCACGATTCGAGATTATTAACGAGCTCGGTACCCCAGTGGCAACTATTTCAGCTGAAGGTAAAGCTAACTTTGCTGGTGGAATCGGCGTTGGTAGCCAAGAGCTGAGTGTCCCAACCGTCTCAAGTGGCAGCGCAGTTACCGTCACCGCCGAAAAATCTTCTGGAAAGTCAAAAATTCAGGCGGGAACACACGAAATTACCATCGAGTCTGAGCATATTTCAAGCGACTCGCTCATCTACGTTACCCCACTGGGCAGCACCCAGAATCAAGTGTTGTACGTAAAGTCACAAACAGCCGAAGATCCTGCTACTTCAGAACACGAAGGCAAGTTTGTTGTTGGTTTTGATGCTGCCGTTTCCAGTGATGTGTCGTTCAATTGGTGGATTGTTAACTAGAAATGATATATACTAGTGCGTAAGTACACAGGGACGCATATGCCACTTAGAAAAGAACAATTATTAGGACTCTCATTTTCACTACTAACACTACTTGGGTTGGCTGAGTACTCACAAAATACTTCAGTGCAGCAAGCTGTTCTAGATCTTTTGGCAAGTGATGCGCAGGCACAGGAACTTCCTTAACAAACACACCGACCCCTACTACAGAGTGGCCCACTGAAGAACCTACCGAAACTGCTACCTCAACTCCACTTCCTTTTGGGAATCTGCGTATGGAGGTTGTTCCAGCTGAAGGCATTGACCCTGAGCACCAAGTTCCGATTCACTACATGTATGACGACTTCTTAACAGGTTTTAGAGAAGAAGATGATATGGCGCGTGATAGAAGTGGTTTTTCTTTCACTCACTCTGCAGGCACAGGGTTATTCTCTTTAGATACACCAAATGCAGTTTCAGCCGAATTTACTGTTAAATCCCACCCTGGATTCTATACAGTTACAGACGTCAGTATATCAGCAGAGGATCCAGATCTTAACACAACTTTTCAAGTTACCTCTGCATTGGTCTCTCAGGTGAGTGCTGCAAATGCTGCAGATATGACTACAGTACTTGTCGGTAACGTTGACGAAGCATCGCTCTCCATTGAAGACACCTCTGGAAATAAAGTTGAACTTTTAGGCATTGAAAATGGAGGCGAAATTGTGCTTGGTGGTGGTGGCACACAAGTAAGTGCAGGTGCACTAGATGCAGCTACACTTTTTGATACTGTACGGTTTTCAGCGCAAGGAGACCCAGATGGTTCAACCCTCAAAATTGCTCAGGCGGGTGTCATTTATGAGTCATCGTTACCAAAAGATGAGACAATTTTAGGCAGTATTTTAGAAACTGCTGGTGGACCAAAAATAACAGTTGATACGACTGGAGATGGTGTTGTTGGCCCTGATGATCAGACGTTTAATGCGGGCGAACCAATTGTTATTGATGATGAGGTAAAACCAAAACCGACTAATACCCCAGTCTCTCCAACTGCAACCCCAAATCCACCAGGGAAACCTCAAACGCTTTATTTACCATTCATTCAGAGATAATTTTTTGTATTCGTTGTTATTTAGAACAGACGCAGAAGTATCCGCTTGCGTATGTGCCTGTTGCACCACAGCGCTCTGCTGAGTTTTTATCCTCATCACCTGCATCTGAATTAAGCTTCGCACAGGCGTAGAAAGTATCTGCTGTACCAGCATAGTCACAGCTAGTCTCTGATAAGAGCTTGCCATCGACATAATTTTTTAAGTATGCCGTAGTATCCAGTGAGGTACAGGTGGTAAGACTCGCTCCCACTGGGTAACTCTGATTATCGTTGTAATACATCCGCAATGCTGTTTTCAGCTGATTCATATTACTTTTTAATTTTGCATCGTACCCTCTATCACGGACACCCGCCATGTTAGCCAGTAAGAACGCCGCCAAAATTGCAATGACAGAGATAACAACCAAGAGTTCAATTAACGTAAAGCCATTGAGTTGCGTTATTTTTTTCATAAAATATTATTCGGCTTGTACTGTAAGTAATGATGTATTTGAGCTATGCACTCCATAATTACAGCCCTTATATGGTGGAGAACCTCCTGTACAAGATATGGTGCCATACTTACCCAGGTCACCAGTGTCAGTGACAGCTACTGCACTGTCACTTGTGTTCTCAAGCCGAGCATAAAGCTGATACCCCTTACCATCTGACTGATAAAAGTATAGATGCCCTTTAGGATCTGTTGGTAATTGGGACATGTAAGTATTAGTCTCGTCAATTACAAACTGCTCACCCCACTCACAAGACTCAGTAGCTTTGCCCTGTGCATCGATAGTTCCACAACCTTTAATGGTCTTATTATCTCCCACCAAAGGATACTTACCATAATCGTTATAATACAACTCCAATGCTCTCGAAATGCTCTCCAAGTCATTCTTCCGCTTGGCGTCCCGGGCTTTTATCTGTATTGAGGTATAGCTTCCCAAGCCCACAGCCACAAGGATCGCAATGATCGACATCGCTACCAAGAGTTCGATCAGTGTAAAGCCGGTTCTTCTCCTCTGTTTTATTTCCATACGTCCACTATACCATTCTACCGTAGTGTCTGCTAATCACCATTTGCGTCAAGTTGTATCCCAACGGCAACGCCGTAGGTATACGTAACAACCCCACTCTTGTAGCAACCATTTTCTTCACTGCACCCGAGTTTTTCGATGTCAGGGTCATGTTTGTTATCAAGCACTGCATACAAGCGGTACGTTTTGCAAACACCCGAAGCACACTGCGGAAGGTAAAGATAGGGCAGCTTTGTCCGTACATCACAGGGCACTTCTTTCAGACTGTTACTGAGTACAGTATTCTGCCCACAGACACTAACAGTACCATTGGTAGGGTGTAACTCAGAAGGATACGTCCCTTTATCATTGTAGTACTCTTCAAGTGCAGTCGCAATTTTGTGGAGGTCAGCCTTCCGCCGCCCGTCTCTGCCTTTGGCCAAGGAAGGAATGATATTGACTGTTAAGGCAGTAATGATAACGGCAATGATCGCGATGACAGCGAGCACTTCAATAAGGGTAAATCCACTACGAGTACTGTTTGAGTGAGGTTTCATGTAAGTAACAGTGTATCAAAAGATAAGGACTTCATGCAAAGGTACGATTCTCTCTTTACATTACCTCTATAGATTGGTTAAATGAAGAGTACTTTTATGATGAGAGAACTGCCTGTATGAAAAATGCCCTCCTACTTAGAAAGATTGCGGATATCACGATACTTGCAGTTTTTGTGGTGGGTGTGCTGGGCATCTTTCCATTTTTTGACAACTTTCTGTACTTCTCAAAGTATCTCACGCTGACTGTCGGAACGCTTGTTACTGCTGTTTTATATGTCCTTTATACCCTCGCCAAGCGCACTATTGAGATTAAGATCTCACCGCTTACAGTACCTTTATTTTTCTTTGGTTTAGCAGCAATAGCATCAAGTTTCTTTACGAATGCTTACCCAGTTGAAGCCTTGCTCGGTCTGGGTGGTGCGTACATTTCGCTCAGCTTACTCAGCTTGTTTGCAGGCAGTATCGTCACAGAGCACTTACCTAAAAAGCTCCTCTTTGCAGCAGGCTTTGTCGGGGTTGTACTTACTATAGGTATTGGTACTCAATTCATCGGCTTTGGGCCAGTGCAACTCTTGAATGCACTCTTTTCTCTCTCACTGCCTTCATCTGCAGCATTTAGCGTTGCTGGTGGGAGCTTCTTTGCTCTGCAAGTATTGGTTATTACGTGTGTTGGCATTATAGCTGAGATCGTTGCCCACAAACGCATCGAGAAGTGGATGCTGGTAGTACTCCCGATACTCATTGTTGGTGTACTTTTACATGTTTGGACAATTCTGCCAGGAAAAGATGGCGCACTTGTATCACCTTCTTGGGCAGCAAGCTGGTCGATTGCACTGGATAGTATCAGACAACCAAAGGCGGCGCTCATTGGTGGTGGCGCAGCTTCGTATGGTAACTACTACTTACGCTTCAAGCCCGTTTGGTTGAACTCTCTGAGCACCTGGAACATTCCGTTCACACAAGCCAGTAACCTTCCATTCACACTGATCGTCACAATGGGGTTCTTCGGTCTCGGTAGTTGGTTGCTGTTGGCATGGCAGTCTGTGCGCATGTTCCGCTCGTACACTGGCACCGCAAAAACGATGAGTGCAATGCTCGTCAGCGTCTTTATTTTGCAGCTCTGTTTCCCAACCAGTATTACTATCCTTGTTGTACAAGCTGTTCTCTTTGTGGCTGCCTTTGCTGCCCGCACAGAGAAGCTACCTGTCTTCAAACTACAGGCACTCACCATGAGTATGGAAGTTGAGTCAGGACAGACACATAGTACATCTGCACAAAAAGCGTCATTCCCTGTGTATATCGTGAGTACCGTACTCTTAGCCGGAATTGCTTTTTCTGGATACTATCTGGGAAGGTTTACTCTCTCTGAGATGCACTCAATGGAAGCGAGCAAAGCAATTAGTAAAAATGACATTGTCACTGCCTATGAGCAACAACAACAAGCTATACAGCTGAACCCCTACAGTGATGTGCTGAGAAGAAACTATGCACTGACGAACCTGTTTATCGCCTCTTCTCTCTCTACCAAGGCTGACATTTCTGATGCCGAAAAGTCACAAGTAGCTGAGTTACTGCAGCAAGCTGTTAGAGAAGCCCGCACTGCGACGATGCTCGATGACCTTGATGTAGAGAACTGGGGAGTACTGGCCCGCATGTATCAAAATATGATTGGTGTTGCAGATCAGTCAGATCAATTTGCTGTTCAAGCATACGTTCAGGCAATCAATACTGATCCTACGAACCCAAGTTTACGGTTAGCACTGGGTGGCTTGTTCTTAGAAAAGAAACAGTATCAACAAGCTGCTTCTATCTTCAAACAAGCTGTTGATATTAAGCAAGATCTCCCGAACGCACAGTACAACCTAGCATATACACTAGAAAAGCTCGAAGCACATGCAGATGCACAAGCTGTGTACAAGAATCTCCTGACGCTCTTAGAAAGTACCGGAAACACACAAACTGCAGAGTATGCAAAGGTGAAGGAAGAGTATGACGCTGTTACAAAGTTAGTTGATGCGGCAGAGAAAGCAGCGGCAAAGAATGCCCCAGCACAGACAGGAACACCAGCACAAGGCACAAAGACAACACCTTCTATTCTTGACCAAAATATCGATACAACTTCAAGTGAAGTCCCAACGCAACCAACTGGAATTGAGTTAAGTCCAGATCAGCAAACGCGCCTCAGTCAAGAGGTTGCATCGCCGTCTCCTTCTCCAGCACCATAACGATACGCTACTCACTGAGGGTAAGAACTTCGGTACGGAGTGCGTCCATACCCTGACCTGTGACAGCACTAAATGTCAAAATATCGAGATCATGTTTCTGGAACTCTGCCTTGATTGCAACTAACATTTCTTCCGAGTAGATATCAGATTTGCTCAGTGCCACACGCTGTTTTTTCTCAAGCATTCGCTCATCAAATGTAGCGAGTTCTTGTTTTAACAGCTCGTACTGCTGCCAGATAAGCTGTGCTTTTTCTTCAGCGGTTGTACTTTCGTCGTACACGACAGACTCATCAAGTGTTAAGACGAAGACAAGTCCTCGACAGTTACTGACGTGACGCAAGAATGCAAAACCCAAGCCCTTACCCACACTTGCCCCTTCGATCAAACCAGGAATGTCAGCGATGACAACTTCTCTGAGTGATGCAGGGTCATGCATCACACCCAGATGCGGCTCAATGGTCGTAAATGGATATGCAGCAATCTTTGGGCGTGCTTGTGTGACAATTGAAAGTAAGGTGCTTTTTCCAGCATTTGGTAAGCCGACAAGGCCGACGTCAGCCAGCAAGCGCAACTCAAGTGCAACGGCACGCTGTTCTGCTGGAGTGCCATACTCAGCACGCAGTGGAGCTTGTTCAATGGAACTCTTAAACCGGTCGTTTCCTCTCCCTCCAAGTCCACCTTGGCAGATTAAAAACTCGTCACCAGCGGTACGTGCTTCCCAAAGCTTCACGTAGCCATTCTTTTCTGGTTCAAAACGAGGGAGTTCTTTTGCTGCCGGTAGTACTGCAGCATCATACAGTGCATCGGGGAGCATTGGTGGAATCGGCCCACCCTCTCGCTCAAGATGATACTGAGCACGCTCAATTTTTTCTCTTGGCAGTGGCTCTTCGCAACCAGAAAAAAGTCTGCGCTTGTGTGCAGGGTAGTTTTCCTGAAGTTGCCACACGATAGTGCCAATTGGCACTTCTAACTCGATTGACTCACCTTGTGTTCCTGTTTTATTTCTTCGTCCTCCCAGTCCTCCAGAGACAGCGGTAAAGCTTGTTTTTCCAGCATACCACTGCAGTGTTGTTGCTGAGTCTATGGCACGGAGCACGATGTTGCCACCGTTTCCACCATCACCACCATCTGGGCCACCTTTTGGAATGTACTTTTCTCGTCTAAAAGAGACACGACCATTGCCGCCGTCTCCTGATTTGAGTGTTAAAAATACTAAGTCTGTCATATTAACCGCCTCCTAAGTACGATAAAGGATTCAGAAGTGCCCCACTTTGGCGGATCTCGAAGTGGAGATGTGTGCCCGTAGAGCGTCCTGTACTTCCCATTTGACCTAAAACATCGCCTCTATTTACTTTTTGTCCTGCAGTAACTTGTAACACACTCAAGTGACCATACAAGGTGATATATCCGTTTCCATGATCAAGCAATACTCTATTTCCGTATCCTGAAGCATCCCATCCGGCCCCAATGATAACGCCGCCGTCTGCTGCCAAGATTGGCCCACCAGATCTGTTAGCAATATCAATTGCCTTATGATAGAACGAGTATCGTTGTGTGATGATTCCAGCTGTTGGCCATCTAAATGATCCTGTTGCAGAGACTGACCCAGCATCTGGTGTCAGAATTACTTTTTGAGCAATTCTTGGCTGTATACTTTCTTCTGCTGGTGGGACACCCTCTGGAACCATTAAAAACTGCCCAGTAGCAAGTTCAAATGTCTCGTCGTTAAGAAACTCATTAAATGGATAGTCAACGATTATCTGAGCTTGAGCACTATCGAGTCCATACTTTTTAGCTATCGAGTAGATCGTCTCACCACGCTGTACTTGGTGCCGAACACCATCAACAGGTAAAACCTTCAGTTCAGTTCCTGGCTTGAGAGGAGTTTTTTCAGTAATCTTATTTTCCCAAAGCAGTGTGCTGACTTGCAGTCCATAGCGCTGTGCGATCGTAGAGAGTGTCTCACCTTGAGAAACAACGTGGATAGTAATTTCACCGCCACGGAATGCGCGCACTTCTTCTGCCTGTTCTGTGTAGAGTGAGACAACTTCAGTGCCTGTCTCTAAGATACCAGAGCTTGCCTGTTTCTGTTCATCATCTCGTGCAAAGATCACTGGTCCAACAGTAATGACTAAAAAGATGAGTCCTATTGTGCCAAGATGCAAGAACGGACGGACGTATCTACCTCTTTTTCTGTACAAAAGATCAACAACAACGTCTTTAACAACTTCGAATTTATAGAACCAGACGTAACTGCGGACTCTCAGATAGTGCACTAAGAACGACCGGAATTCTTGTAATTCAAGAGTTGTCGTTCGAAGCTGTTTTTGTGCTCGCTGTAACATACGCTCAGTTCATTATACCCACCACATACGTGTTGCTGGAATGAACTAACCTTCTTTCAATGAAGCTAAGAATGCCTTGTTAGACTTGCTCTTCTTCAGTTGCTCCATAAATACTTGCGTTCGCTCTTCTTTGTCGAAGGTGTCGAGCATGCGGTGTAGCGTAGCAACAGATTGATACGTCATACTATCTACCAACAAGTCATCTCGGCGAGTGCCCGATCGCTGCACATCAATTGCTGGATGGATACGTCTTTCAGCCAGTCTTCTGTCAAGGTGAATTTCTTGATTACCAGTACCCTTAAACTCTTCGTACACCAGGTCGTCCATACGTGAACCGGTATCAACGAGTGCAGTACCAATAATTGTCAGTGAACCCTGTACTTCAAAGTTACGAGCAGCACCAAAGAACTTCTTTGGTGGGAAGAGTGCAGCTGGGTCGAAACCACCAGAGAGCGTTCTTCCAGAAGTTGGAATTGATAAGTTGTATGCACGAGCCAACCGGGTAATTGAGTCAAGGAGGATGAGAACATCTTTCCCTGCTTCTACCATACGTTTAGCTTTTTCGAGTGCAAGTTCAGCGACTCGGCACTGATCATCTGCAGATTCGTCGAAGTTACTTGCTGCAACTTCACCTTTGTTCTTAGTGATTTGAGCGATGTGTCTACGAATATCAGTAACTTCTTCAGGACGCTCACCAACAAGCACTGCCATGACATGAATTTCTGGATGATTTGTGGCAACACCAGTAGCAATTTCTTTCAAAAGTGTTGTTTTACCAGCTTTTGGAGGAGAAACGATAAGACTTCTCTGCCCTTTTCCAATTGGAGCAATGAGATCAATTACGCGCAGAGACAGTGGTTCTTCACCAGTCTCTAGCTTAATTTGCTCATCAGGATACACAGGAGTCAGTGACTTAAACTTCACCCGATCGAGCTTCAAAAACTCATCAAGTGCCATGCCGTTGACTGAGTCAACTTTTAACAGACCCCAATACCGCTCATTCTCTTTAGGATAGCGAGCAGGGCCAGTCACGATGTCACCAGGACGTAACTTAAAGCGTCGAACTTGTGAACTTGAAATATACACGTCGTTCTCGTCGTCACCACTCATGTTAACGCGAAGGACACCGTGTCCGTCTTTTGAGGTATCGAGCACACCAGTTACAACTGCACTTGGTTCTTCTTTCTCGACTCGAGCTGGGCGCTGTTGCGGCGCCGGGTTCTGACGAAGTGGCAGCACTTTTGGTAAAAACTTAGGCTGTTGTGGCTGCAGTGGTTGCACCGGCACCACAGGAATTGTTTTTTGTGCAGGCTGCACACTTGGTGCTATGGCCTGAACAGGAGCTGGGGCAGGTACTATAACTGGTGCTGCAGCTGCAGATTCAGTAGGAACTGACACAATAACAGGTGTTTCTTCAGACATAACTTTTGGTTCTGCTTTCGGGGTTCTTGGCATACAATAACCGCCCTTTTCGTTAACATTAAATACTACTTATATAACGTGAAATACATGAAAAATCTAAACTTTTGAAGTCACTTTATCTGCGCGAAAACTTGAGAACAATGCGTGTATTATGTCAAAAAAGACGAGTTTTGTCAAGTAAATGTAACAGGGCACCCAAATCTCCCATTAGTTCAGCTTTGTGGTTAATCAATCAGCCGCGCGTAGCGGAAGTATCGTATTGGCGAGTTTAAGTACTTGCAGGTGTACAAGATGAGGTTTGCCGAGTAGTCAGTAATTTGACTCCCCTCGTCTTCTGCATAGATTTCATATGTGTACTTTTTTTGTTCGTAGATAATCTCGATGGTATCTCCCGGGTGCGTTTCAGTGAGCGAGTAAAAAGAGTTCCGCTTACCAAAGTCTGTTTTCCACCACCACTTCCACCCATAGCGATGCGCAGCAATAATGGTTGGTTGTGTTGTATCTCCTGGCCGTCCAAAGTCTGGTACCATCCACGCGCCTTGTTCAAGCGCTTCATCTGAATTGGTAAGCGCTTGGGCCTGAGTATCCACACCGATAAGGGGAATACGAATTCTTGTTTCTATTGGCAGTGAACGGTCTTGCACTCTGACTGGTGCAGGAACTGGTGTTGCGCTTGGGGCAGGTTCAGCAGCAACACTTTCTGGAGCAAGCGCAAAAACCTCGTCTTGTTGCGTATCTGTTGTTAACCGTGACCAAACTTCTGGAATAACAATACTGCCAATAATAAGTACTGTCGCAACAATGATACTAATGAGCAAAAATTGAGCACAGAGTCGGAGAACCCGTGTGAGTGAGTACTTGGAACGTCTTTTTGCACCAACAAGCCGCTTACGAACAAGAGGAAAGTGCGTCTGCAGCAGTGTTCCCTGTGTTTCTAGAGTCAAGGTCATGTTCTGTATTATATCAATATGTATCAAAATATACAACAATATAGGATACTATTAAGAATGTGTGCAGAAAAAAATAAAAAGAATAAAAAAAAGCGTTGTGTGGAAGCTCGGCTGCCTGCCCAACTGCCGAACCTCCACACAACGCTCTGAACCACTTATATATAGAGATAGTGAGAAAGATTTCGTTTACAAATCACTCCACTCACTCTATAGTAGACCTACTTACACTTCTCCATACCTAAAAAGATGGAGATATTCAGAAAAAAGGCATTGTTATACGTGGTCTGTCCAGCGATAATGATGCTTTTTTTTGTCTCTCCAGCTCTTCTTAAGATTTTCGTGTTTTCAGTTCCACTTTGCTGTATACATTAGTATAGCGTTTCGGGTTCCTATCGTCAACCTATAAGAATATAGGTACCCTCTTTTACATATCTCATAATTTTAATTATGTATTATTTATTGACTGATATGAAAAACATATTAACACAATAACTACGACTGTTGATAAAGAGTTAAATATTTTACCTACAAAAAAATGCTATACTACGAACTATGCAAGATCGCCATGTTGCTTTTGAGCTTAAAGTCTCCAAGACGAACACCTACACATCAGAATCCATCGTTCCATTCTTGTCTACTCTCCCCGAGTTGCACAACTACTGGTGGGATCATCTGTTACAACGCTTCGAGCACTTGAGTCTGGAAATTCACGTTAAAGATCAACGTGTCTCGTTTGTTTTGTTCTGCCCTGAGCGCACTGCCGACTACACTATTAGTATCCTCACCGCTGCTTACCCTGATGTACTGGTAGTTCCCCTCACCGACGACCCCTTGTTTACCATCAGTGAAGAAACCAAGCGCGAGTACTCGGTTGGAACAGTCCGACTCTCCAATGGCTCTGACTTGCCTCTCAAGACATTCCGCGAGTTCTCACAGAGTGACTCACTGATGCCCCTCTTAGCAACACTTTCGCAGTTGAAGCAGAAAGACCATGCGGTTATTCAGTACGTTATTAGCAAAGAAACGGGACTCTTCTCTGCACCTTCTTTGAGTACCACCCCGCATCCGCAACAAGCACTCATCGATCAAAAAAAGAATCAACAATCCTGTTTGGTATCGATTCGGCTTTTAGTTGGTTCCGCAACAAAACACAGAAGCACTCACCTACTTGAAACGCTCGCTCAAACATTTCAAGCCATCACTAAAAGTGAGAGTAACTCGCTAGTACTGCACAAGGCATACCTGCTTCCAGAGCAACTGAAACACCGAATTATTGAGCGGTCGTTTGGCTACTTTGATGCACACGTTTTTTCTGTAGATGAGCTGGCGACACTCTTCCATCTGCCAACACCCGTTATCGCCAGCATTCCGAACATTGTTTGGGGTCGTAAGCTCCTTGGTGAACCACCAGAGAACCTACCGATCATCACTCCCGATATGCCTGCAGAGGAGAAAAAGGAAATTAACGCATTTGCACGAACAACCTTCAAAAATAGCCCAACTGTATACGGGATTCACCGGTTAGATAGACGCAGACACATGTACGTGATTGGAAAAACGGGTACCGGTAAGTCGACACTACTCGCAAACATGGCAATTAGTGATTTGAAGAATAATGAGGGTATGTGCGTCATCGACCCCCACGGCGATTTAGTAGAGACGCTCCTCAACTACATTCCTTCGCATCGCATTAACGATGTTATCTACTTCGACCCCAGTGATCCTGAGAAAACTGTTCAGATTAACTTGTTTGAAGGTACGAACATTGTGCACCGTGAGCTTATCGCTTCTGGTATTGTGTCTGTTTTTAAGAAGCTCTACGCCTACTCTTGGGGGCCACGACTTGAGTATATTTTGCGCAATGCGCTGCTCACCTTACTAAAAAGTGAGACCGCTCGACTTTCAGATATTATCGAGATGCTCACGAATAAGTCATTCCGCCAGAAGTTAGTTGCGCAGCTTGATGATGATATTCTCAAAAACTTCTGGGAGCTTGAGTTCGACACCATGCAAGATAAACTCCGTACTGAAGCCATAGCGCCAATTCTTAATAAAGTTGGTCAATTTGTGTCTTCTCCCCTGGTTCGTGACGTAGTGAACTCGCGCTACAGCTCTTTTAGCATTGAGGAAGCTATGGACACAGGGAAAATTATCCTTGTTAATTTATCACAAGGAAAATTAGGCGAAGATAACGCGACACTTCTCGGGGCAATGCTCATTACTAAGATTCAACTTGCAGCGATGGCGCGGGTGCATATTTTAGAAGAAGATCGCAAGGACTTTTACTTGTACGTCGATGAGTTCCAGAACTTTGCGACTGAGTCATTTAGTAAGATTCTCTCTGAAGCAAGAAAGTACCGCCTCGACCTTATCCTTGCGAATCAGTACATGGGGCAGATACCAGAAGACGTGCAGAAAGCCATCTTTGGAAACTGTGGTAGTATCATGAGTTTTGTAACCGGTTCTGAAGATGCCGGTGTTTTGGCTCGTGAGTTTAACAACCGGTACACCGCTGACGAGCTTGTTTCTTTAGGGAAGCACCAGATCATCAATAAGATAACTATTAACAATATGATCTCTGAGCCATTCCCTGCTGAGACACTGCCGCTCGCAAAAAGTAACAACAAAAATAAAGATAAAGTTATTAAAGTGAGCCGTGAACGCTATGCTGCAAATAAAAAACCGGCACTAAATAAGACTTAGTTCTTGCAGTACTTTGAGTACAGTTTTGTACTCGCTTGGTAAAAATATATTTTTAAACTTGAGACGCTTGAGTTCTTTACCTCTTCTCTCGGTCAGTTGAATTGAACGAACTTCTCCGAGCAGACCCAGTTCACCCACAACTGCAGTCTGTGCAGGAACAGCTTTATTCTTCAGCGAGCTCACTAATGCCACAGCAATTGCTAGATCGAGTGCTGGCTCTTTTGTTGAGTATCCCCCAGCCAAACTAACAAAAATATCGTACTCGTCAAATGGCATGCGGCAATACTTCTGTAATACTGCGGTAATAACTTGAAGTCTGCTGAGCTCTACTCCACGGCCAACACGTCTTGGCATTGCCAGTGGCGACTTTACGACCAGCGCCTGAACTTCAAGCGCAAGTGGTCGTGTCCCTTCAAGTACACAGGTGCAAACTGAGCCTGGTACAGACTGATCTTGATGCTCAACAAAGAAACTACTGGCATTTTCTACTGAGTAAAATCCGTACTCAGTTAACTGTAAAACACCCACTTCATCAGTTGCTCCAAACCTGTTTTTGACCGCTCGTAATAAGCGTAATTCTCCTGTTCTTTCGCCAGAAAGTTCAACTACTGCATCAACAATGTGTTCAAGTACTTTTGGCCCAGCGATTTGCCCCTCTTTTGTGACGTGTCCTACAAGAAAAACTGGGAATGAGTGCTTCTTAGCTAGGTTAGTTATAATTTCGGTGCAGTAGCGAACTTGCCCGACACTCCCTGCTCCACCAGAAAGTTGTTCGGTGCTAACAGTTTGAATACTATCGACTATCACCAGTCGTGGTTTTTCATCAGCAATGATTGCTGCCACACTATCAATGTCAGTTGTAGTAACAAACAGCAGCGCATCAGTTTGTGCTTTTTGTTTTGTCTCTTTTGATTTTTCGAGTAACCGGTTTATTCTGAGAACGATCTGAGAAGGACTCTCCTCTCCACAGACATAGAGAATTTTTCGCGAGTCCCCTTCTTCAGCTGCTCGCTCGACCTCGTGAAGCACAACTTGCGTCAGCAAAGTTGACTTACCAATACCCGGTTCTCCTCCCAGGAGGATAACAGCGCCTGCAACCATTCCTTGTACAGAATTATCACTGCCTAAAACACGGTCTAACTCCCCAACTCCTGTAGAAAAACGCTGTTTTGCGCCTTTCACGAGCTCGACTTGAGAGAAGGAAATACTATTTTTTTCTAAAGAATGCTTTTCAGCTCTGATAAGAGTCTTGTCTTGGACTTCTTCGACAAGTGTGTTCCACGCCCCACAACTACTGCACTGCCCAGTCCAGCGAGGAAACTCAGTTCCACAGGTTTGACACACAAATACTGTTTTTAGTTTTGCCATACTTACTTCTGTAACGCTGCCAGTGTTTTAGATGTTGAAACAGCTGGATTATGCTCATGGACAACTACAACTTTTCCACCAATTTCCTCCATCAGCGTCCGCTTTTCTTTTTGATAGAGCGTGTGTGCTGATACCGCAAGTATATCTGGTTTGAGTTCTGCAAGTAACTGCCGGTGATCAGCCTGAGTTGAGAACTGCTCGGGCAGAATGAATATTCGGTCAGCCAGGTTGAGATCAGCGAGCGCGTTCACTCGCACAGCAGCTGTTTGCACTGGTCTACCCTCACCCTTGAGAGCACGAACGCGTGCATCACTTTCGACACCAATAAGAAGCGTGTGCCCGAGAGCATGTGCTTTGTGCAAAAACGCGATGTGTTCAGCGTGTAGCAGATCAAACACACCGGTAACTAAGACAATTGGATGCTGCATGTACTACCTACTTCCGTGCCATTTTTTCAACGGGCCATCAATATTTCCATCTAGGAACTGACTAAGATATACTTCTTTTGTTTGATATCCCAACACATACTGCATGTCTCTATACGCTACTAGGACTCGGGGGAGTGTCATGCTGAGCGCTGTAGAACAAAGCAAGACAAAGAGTAGGTGTTTCTGCCATTGTACTCTAGATGTTTGCACAAAGTGTAGTATAGAAAAGACAAATCCGAGTATAAACCCAGAGAGAGCATAGCGTGTAGACAGTGGTGGAAGAAACCACCAGATACTCAGCTGCAGTACGACAAATAAAAACACAACTGATTGGGTTTTTGAGAGTTTTTTTTGTATAAACTGAACGCAGAACCAATAAAAGATAAGAAAAAAGAGTGGTGAAGTGTAGTCTCGCACTAAAAAAGAAGCAAAGACTGGTGCAACTGGGAGCGTCACAGTTCTGTTGACAAGATACTCAGACCAAGTTGCAAATCCAGTTAATTCTGAAACTCTATCCGTGTGCTGTTGCAGTGCAGTAATCGGACTGCCTGTCTGCAGCCAAGAAAAAATATAAAATGGTGCGCTGACACATAAAAGTATCAGAGTTACGAATGCGGATCGCTTCCAATTTCTAACAGTCATCCAGTAGAGAATAATAAAAAAAGGTAGTAGAACCAAAGAAAATTCTTTTGTTGCGATGCTCATTCCACACAGAGTTGCATAGAGGATACTCAGTGCTAGAGTAGTTCTCATTGACTGTTGAGGCTTTTCCAAGAGCATCAGTACATACACTGCACCCACTTCCCACAGTGCCTTTGCGACATCAATATAGGCACTCCCCCCTTGCCAGGTGATGACTTGAAAGAGTGCTATACACGAGGTAATAAGTAGTGACCACGTGCGATCAATCTTCTGCAGAAGCGCCCCACCAACAACCGCAATAAGTGTCAGTACAAAAGAAAATGCCACAAACTTAGTTCCGAACTCGCCAAGCACTTGATACCCCAAAGCCAGTAACACGTCAGATAACTGCGGGTTCACAGATTGATACAGTTCTGGCAAATACACAAAGTGGTGTGTTGTAACAACTGCTGAGATAACAGGCAAGTGATACCAGACAGCATCGAAGCCATGTTCTGGAACAAGTGTGCCAACAAAGTTACACAGGAGTATAAAGCTGAGAAAGAGTGATAAAAAATATGTTGTTCTATCTTTAGATCCAGAATAAAGGTACCAACTAACCAGCGCCACTGAGAGTGAGACTGGAACTATAAGCAGAAGCGATACAAACGGAAGTAAAAAGCCAGTGAATCCTGCAAAGACAGCACAGAGTGCCGCCACTGCCCAAGCAGACAGCAACCAGATTACTGCCTTTTCAAAAGTAAGAGAATACATTCTTTCCATCTCCTTGAGATAATACCACGCGTGTTCCTAGGATGAAAAAATGCTGACGAGTACGATACTTTTTCACGAGTTCTGTGAGACCGCATGTACCAAAGCTGCAACACATACAGAATAGGATTGAGTACTAAGACAAGTGGAAAAGTAAGCATGAGTAGTACAGATACGTATTTTTGTAAGCTGGTGCGTGAGCGAGCACCACGCTGTAGTGTAGCAACACGGCGATAATTAAAAAGATAAGTATCTACCCAAGAATTACTTTCAAGAAACGAACGTTGGACTGTATCAGCATCAAAAAGCCAAAAAACTTGGCAGACTTCATATGCAGTATAGAGTGACCAAGCATCTTTTGGGATGTGCAATCGATCTTCTTCGAGCCATAAATTAAAGCACCAGCTCTTCTGTGTCTCACCAATTCGAGATCTTTTTTTGCCCTGTAAAAATGAAAACAAAACAACGAGAGGTCTCGTAAACCAAAGTGTACCAGAGGAAACTATTAAGAGAAAATCAACATCATCGGAATGAGTTGCGTTATTAACTGCAACCGAACCAGTTATTCCAACACCTTTTACCCACGGCAAGCATCCTAAAAAGAACACCAGTGGCGCTGCAGATTCTCGCAAGATTTCTGCGTTTACTCTTCTCTGTTCATGTTCTTCTAAAAGCGATTGAGTTGCGCTATAACCAGCGAGGTGATTCTCTACTAAAGACACATGCTCTGACTTGCACAAGCTACTGATAGCTTCGCCTACTCCATGAAGTGAGGGAGCATTCTGTGTTAAACGTATGAGACGCGCGAATACTTCAGAAACACTCAGTGGATACTCAAATACAGCTGAGTACGCAAGTGTGTATAAGACTGCACGCTGGTTTTTTGAAAGGTTCATGACTACTCTATTTTACAGTAGTCTGTCCAGTACCTTGTGGCACGCCGTATTGGCGTAAGACTTGGCTGACACCAGAGTCGAGTGTTGAGAGTGTTTCTTCCATGGTTTTACCTGAAAGCAGCCCCGTCACCGCATCGGCATAGTACTGAATTATCTGATCATTGATACCATTATCATGGGTAAATGAGCTCATGTACCAACCCTTTGCATATGGAGCATCTTGTAAAACACTTGCTGCAATAGGATCTTGTGCCAATTGGTCAGCGAGATCTTTCCTTGAATACAGCTCACCAAAGCTTCTCGTTTTCGCTTGTTCTGCAAAGAGCTTCTGCTCGACTTCCTTTGTGGTCATATACTTAATGAACTTCCAAGCATCATCTTTATGAGTACTCTTCGCACTGACACCTTCTGCCCAGTAAGTGCCCCAAGCAATCCGTGTTTCTCCGAGCTGTGGAAGCGGAACAGTTGCAAACTTAAGGTCAGGGTTGATGGCTTTAATCTCGTGTGCTCTCCACGAAGGTGCAAACATCATTGCTGCTTCACCTCGTGCAAAAGCAACAGTTGAGCTTGGTAGTGTACTGTTCCAAAGCGCATCTGACTTTACAAAGTTAGTGTAAAAAAGCAACGCATCACGAACTTCTGCAGAATTTGGCTTGGTTAAATCGCCTCCGTTTTGCAGAATTAAGACAGCTAAGATATCAGCAAAGTGTTCAACATTAACTGAGTTCCCCAAAGCAATACCACTGCGAGTGAGTTTTCCATCAGACTTAACAGTTAACTTGTTTGCAAGTGTACGGAGGTCTGGCCATGTCTTTGGAGGATCAACCACCGCAGTTTTAAAGATGTCTGTGTTGTAGTACAACACAAGCCCATCATACATAGCTGGCATACCAACTAACTGACCATTATTCTGTAACTGTTGCACAGCAATTGGATAGAATGTTGTCTGATAGTCACTTGCCGACATAACAGCAGAAGGAAGTGGCGAAAGCTCTTGTTGTAACATTGGCACCCATGACGCATGGAATCGGAAGATATCGGGGCCATTCCCTGAACTAATTGCTGCTTGCAGGCGAGTTCGGTAGTCTTTATGTGACTGCTTCACGTACTTGATTGCAATTCCGGGATTTTGTGTCTCAAATGTCTTGAGCACTTCGAGCATCGCTTCTGATGGTTCCCACAGTCCCCAATACTCTAGGGTTACTTGTTTACCACTTGGTTGTGTTGCACCACCGGCAGCAGGGACACTCCCCGAGCCACTCGTGCCACTTGTCGAACCAGCAGAACCAGAAGTGCCAGAGGTGCTTCCTGTTGTTTGTCTTGCAGTGTTTGAGGTTGTGACAGAAGTTCGTGTTGTACCAAAGAACCGTAAGTACACACATGAAAGGATGAGCAGCAAGATAATGCCGCCACCAATAAAAGGAACGAATCTGAGAATAGATTGTTTTGGTTGCACGAACTCAGGTTGTGGCTTTTGCGGGCCAAGGTTTGGCTGATTGGGAGCCACCGGTTGTGCGACAGGATTCTTAGCACTCTCACTTGGTTTTTCTTGCGATTGTGGGGCTTGTTTCAAAGCACCTGTTGGCAACTTATTACTTGCCATCGAAGAGAGTGCGGTGAGTGTTTGTGGTGGTTGTTGCACTCTCATTGGAGGTGGAACAGGAGTTGAAGCTGTCATGGGAGCCGGTGCTGGTGACGGTTTTGGCATTGGAGCTACCTGAGGTGCTGCAACTGGAGGTGCCGATACAACTGGCTTTTGAGGTGCTGAAGGGGCTTGGGTTGGAATCGAGGGTTGGACAGTAGCTGGACGTGGTGGTTGTGCAGGCACAGCGGCTGGTGAAGATTGCAGTGGCTGTTGAGGCGCCGCCATTGGAGGGCGCGGGGCTGGGGCTACTTGTGGAGCTGCAGGTTGCTGGATACGCGGTTGTGCTTGAGTAGTTGGTGCTTGAGGTGGCACAGAAATCGTTGGACTGGGTGAAGGAGTTGCTGGTTTGGGCAATGGCACATTTGGCATAAAAAAAGTTACTGCTGGCGTGTTCCCTATTATTCTGACAAAATATACACTTAAATCATACCATACTAAAAAAGTAAAAACTTCAATCAAAATATGAAATACGTGCTGTATTTCTTCCAGAAGCTCTTCCCTGTAACTATAGTACTGTTGACACTCAGCGGAGTTGCCTACGAGTTTTCTACAACGCACCTACCACTTGAAACCAAGATTGGTGACATCACTGTAAACTTTCAAGACCCAGAAGAAGCAAAACGGCTGCTCGAAGATCGCTACGCTGAAGTACCACCACACACACTTACAGTTATTGCAGGCAAAAATCAGGTTGCTTCTTCCTCTGCTCAGCTTGGTGCACAGTATGAATACAGAACACTACTGCGTGAGTTTGAAAAAATTCAAGCTCGGCCACTCGGTCTTAAGAAAATAGTTCAGAGCACTGTTTTTTTCTTCCAGAAAAAAGAGGTCGCTGTGCCGGTGATATACGACGAAGAAAAAGTACGTGGCGCACTACTCCACTTAAAAGCCCAAACTGATGTCGTTGCAGTACAGCCAGGTGCAGTTCTGGCAACTTCTGGAGCACCACAGTCACTCAAGATGCAGCCAGGTAAAAAGGGACTTGAGTTGCAAGTAGATCGTACACTGCAACAAGTAATGGCGCTACAAAGTGGTTCAAGTGCAGTGATTACTGCTACTGTTGAAGAGACAGGGAGCGAGCTCACACCTGAACAGGTTGAAGCAGCAAAACAACTCTACACACAGTTCGTCGGTAAAACACTGGTCTTTACTGCTGAGCGATTTTCAACCTATATACGAGACAAAGATCTTATTGCGCTCATACAACCCGACGGGAAACTTTCTGAAGAAGCAGTTGTTGCTGAGTTAGCAACCTGGAGAGAGCGAGTTGAGACACCTCCACAGGAGCCAGTCTTCAAGTACGATGAGCACACACTGGCAGTAAAAGAATTTACGCCGCCAAGAGACGGTAGAAGTATTGTTTTACCAGAGTTTATGTCTCAGGTATCGCAGTATGTTGCTTCGGTTCTACAAGACGCAGCTGCAAAACCTGCCGAGAAAAAAGTTTCTGCACAAACGTCACTGCCGCTTCCACTAGAACTATCAAAACCAAAACAACAGCTTTCCGACACAAACACGCTTGGTATTAGAGAAAGAATTGGTTTTGGAGAAAGTTACTACGCACACTCAATTCCTAATAGGATACATAATGTTGCAATTACTGCCGAACGGATCTCGCTCAAACTTATTAAGCCTGGCGAAGAGTTCTCGTTTAATAAAACCCTTGGAGATGTTTCTGCAAAGACTGGCTACAGGTCAGCGTATGTTATTAAAAATGGACAGACTGCACTTGGAGATGGCGGCGGGGTGTGTCAGGTTAGCACCACTCTCTTTCGTTCGGTCTTAAATGCGGGCTTACAAGTGACGAGACGACTCCCCCACAGCTACCGAGTGAGTTACTACGAACTTGATAGTAAGCCAGGTGTTGACGCAACAGTCTACTCGGGAGAAACAGACTTTAGATTCATGAATGATACACATGACTACATCTTGGTATACACGCATACAGAGAGCAGTAACCTCTACATGTATGTTGAACTGTATGGAACTTCAGATGGCAGGACAGCAGAAATTACTGACCATAAAACATGGAATAGTCGCCCTCCACTTCCTACACAGTACATTCCAGACTCCACTCTTCCAAAGGGAAAGTTGGTGCAAGTGGATTGGTCTGCATCAGGGATTGATGCCAGCTTCAAAAATGTGATCAAAGATAAAAATGGCGTAGTCATTCGTGAAGACACCTACGTTTCAAAGTACAGACCTTGGGCTGCAAAGTACTTGCAAGGTGTGTAACAATGCGAGTGTGAGAAAACTACTGGTAGTTATCATTTTAGTGGCTGCATTCGTTGTACAGCCGGCACAGGTATCTGCAAAAGAACTACTTATTTCTTGTTCTGTGGCAGCTGGCTGCACGCTGACACCAGAAAACACCGCACTTTTTACAGAAAGCGCTATCGTTCCTGGATTTGAAACTACAGAGCAGTTAGTTTTTACAAACCAAAGTGAAACAGAGGGCTGCAAGGTGCGCGCGCAGCTTATTCCCAGTGAGACAACGCTCACCCCACTTGCAGAAGCTCTGCAACTGTCAATACATGCTTCTCAGTACCCTACAACGGTACTGAAAAAGACATCGCTGAGTACACTGTTCACTAACCCAAGTGCCCACCTACTTTTTATCAGCAATCCTAGTAGCACCGTTACTTCGGACTGGACACTTACCTTCCCCAAGAGTGCCGAGAACTCACTGCAAGGAGCAACAACTTCCTTTATCGTGCAGTTTAGTATTCAGTGTGCAGACACACTGCGCGCCCCAATTGAACCATCACCAAGCCCTACGCAACTACCAGTAACCCCGCCACCATCACCAACGAGTGCACCTTGTGCTACTCACATTCAGCCACCAAAAAAAATATACTATTCTGTGCACGAGAAAAAGATTGTTTTTTCTTGGGATGCAGTGCCTGATGCGGAGTCGTACTTACTCTCGCTGCAAACACAGACCAGTAAAAAAAAGTTCGAGAATATTCAAGTTAAAAACACAACACAGTGGAGTATTTTAAATCCACAAGATACAGAGGAGCTGCAAGGTACCGTCCGTGCAGTACACGGCTGTGCTGTTAGTGATGCGGTGACTGCAGTAGTTCCACCACAAAAAAAAACGACACCCAGCCCATTGCCAAAGCAAGAAAAATCACAAGGAAGTGTGCTGGGTACACAGACTACAGATAAACTTTCCCTCAAGCAAGCTGAGTCAAAAAAGTATGACAGAGCGACACGAAAAGTTTTTATTTTTAGTTATTTTGGAGTTGTTGGTCTACTTTTAGTGTGCCTCTTTGTGTGGTTATTCATTACAAAACGTAAGAAAAATTCCTAAACTGCTCTGTTTTGCTTTACTGTGATGTCTTTAGAGTTGATTGACCAGCCCTTGGTATTATAAGTATACTTCTAAGGTAAGTTTTGATGCGACATATAGTTATTTATTATTTAAGTATAAATAAACATCAAAAAACTACAAAAAACATCTAAATATGCGGATAAAACCCATACTTAGTACACAGTTGGTGCGTTTATTAGTCACATGAAGTGTGCATAAAAGATGGAATAGTAGATTACTATAGGTACTAGTACAAGTTATAAACATACTAAAAGGAAAAACTATGAAGAAAAAAGTCCTGCTCTTTCTTCTTGTCGCAGCAGCACTCCTCGGAGGAGGCTACGCAGTAACACAAGCGTTGTTCAGTGATACTGAGACATCGGGAACAAATACCATTACCGCTGGCACATTAGACATGACAGTTGATGGCAATAACGGCACTGCATTTGAGAACATTTCGGTGAGTAATGTTGGTGCAGATGGCACCGTTTCTGGACAAAAGGAATGGGTGATTAATAACACCGGCACTGTTCCAGGTACACTCACTTTCAAGCTAACAAATATCACTAACACAGAAAATGACTGTAATGAGCCTGAAGCACTTGTTGATACAACGTGTAGTAATCCTGGCGCAGGTGAAGGTGAGCTAGGAGATGCAATCACGACAGGCGTACAGCTCGATGCAGATGGTGCTGGTACGAACAGTGCATATCAGACGGTCGTCAGCTCAAACTTGGCAACCGATAGTCAGTCACAGTATGCGTCTCAGTGGAACACGAACGCTGGAGCACTCGTTATACCTGCAGGTGGCTCAGTAAAAGTTAAGATGGACTGGGCAAACGATCCAGCATCGTATGGAAATGAGATCCAAAGTGATGCGCTCACTTTTGGGGTTCAATTTGATTTAACTCAGGTTACCCCCTCATAGTAGAGGCATAACTTGAAGTAGTGCATAAGAGGAGGGGCTTCCCTCCTCTTTGCGTGAAGGAGAAAGCAAAAACGTATGAAGACACTTCTGAACAGAGTACAGATTATTTTTTGGCTGGTGTACATACCGCTGATCATCGTGATGATCATTACAGGCACTTCAGCACGCGCGCAGTCTCCCCTTCCCTTCAGGAGTTTTATCGTTACAACTGGCTCAATGATTCCAGCTATTATGCCTGGCGATATCGTTTTTGTGACGCCAAAAAGCTCGTACTCTGTTCATGATATTATCACCTTTAAGAGTAATGACGGACATACAATTACCCACAGAATTATCGAGAAACGAGCCAGTACAGAGACTTCTTTTACCACCAAAGGTGATAATAATAAGACACCGGATACTGAAGGGTTACCACAAAAAAGTATCATTGGGAAAGTTCGATACACAGTTCCAAAGATCGGTAGACTACTGTTATATCTAAGTAAGCCAACCAGTCTATTCTTTTTGCTTACATTACCTCTGTTAGTACTTATTGCAGGCGAGGTATTCAAAGAAAAAAAGCAACCATAAGCTGTGAGAACGTTTGCTCATTTGTTTCTAGTATTGGTCTTTTTTCTAGCTGTCTTTTCAGCTTACTCACAGTTTACTGATGCTGATCTTTCCGACCAGCAGCTTGTCGGTACACACTCATTGACGGCAACAACACTCGACTTCAGTAGTAGTGACTCTGCAACAGAGACAAACAAGTCGATGCTCTTCTCTATCGTAGGAATGACAAAACACGGCTTTCAAATTGGCTCAGTACGTATAAAAAAAGTTGGTGAGCTGCCTACCCCATTTACGATCTCAGTTCAACAAACTGGTGGAGATACAGTTCTCTGTCAGGCACTAACGCTCGTCGTTGCCAAAGACTGGAACAAGTTAGCTGAAGGAAGTTTGTTAGCGGTGGAGACAAGTGATAGCGTTTCTAGCGAGTATCCGTACACCGACTATATTTTTGCAGTTTCTCTTCCTCAAAGTTCGCCAGAGTTCATGAACAAAACCTGTGCATTTACCATTACCTTTCAAACTAAAAAATCTGAAACGGTTGCGTTTAGTGATACTGAAGTTGTTTCTAATACAGTCAGCACAGGAACATGGACGGAAGAATAATTAAATGAGAGAATGAATCTGTGATAAAAAAAAATCGCTCATACTTGGGTGCAGTCAAAAGTATTTTTTTTATTACTGCTGTTTCAGTAATTGGGTACATGACAACCCAAGCACTCTTTGTAGATCGTGAAAGTTCTGAGGAAAATCAATTTGTTGTTGGGACACTTGACATGAACGTTACTGGAGAGAGCTCCACAGTAGCGGACACGCTGACTGTAACAGGTGTTGGTGCGCAGAACATCACTAATGGCGGTAAAAAGTGGATTGTACATAATGTCGGAACACTTCCTGGAGAACTGCTCTTTGAAGTAAAAAATATTCAGAATCTTGAGAACGACTGCAACGAGCCCGAAGCACTTGTCGACACAACGTGTGGCACTCCAGGAGTTCACGAGGGTGAACTGGGGCAACACATAACAACAAGTGTTAGTGTTGAAAGTGGCTCAACAACAACTCCCCTTTTTTCTAGCACATTAGCTAACTCAGCCGAAGGTAGTTACTTGACACTGTGGAAACAGCATTCAGAAAAGGTGCGTATTCCACCAGGAGAAAGCCGAACAATTCAGCTCAGTTGGGCAACTGACCAGAATACGTTTGAAAATGAAGTGCAGAGCGATAGTGTTACTTTTGAGACACTTTTTCAACTCAGACAAGTCATCCCAGATATAGCTCCAAACGCCACTCCATGAAACAAGCACTCTTTATTCTCATATTCGCAAGTATAACTGCTGTTTTATCGTACCAGTTTGTTATTTTTCTCAGAAAGACGTCACCGTATAAAAGTTACGTTGTTCAGTCTGGCTCAATGGAGCCTAGTATCCGGGTTGGTGATCTCATCATCATTCATGCTGAGCCAACCTACAGTAAAACAGACGTCATTACCTTTAAAGATACTACTCAGCATACAATCACACACCGTGTGCTCGAGGTTTCTAGTGACTCCCCTCCTCGTTTAACAACTAAAGGTGATGCAAATCAAAGTGCAGACACTGAAGTGATCAAGGTTGCACAAGTGATTGGTAAAGTTGTCTTGGTTGTTCCTAAGGTTGGGTACGCAATTCAGTTTATTCGCACACCGTGGGGTTTTATTGCAACAATTCTTGCCCCCGCAATTCTCATACTCTCTGATGAAATAAAATCGCTCTATCGCTCACTCAGGTGATATACTATCGCCTATGGAACCAAGATTCGAACATACACAACAAGAACCGGCACTGTACGCACTCTGGGAAGACGCGCACACATTTAGCCCCGTCGAGAATCCACGCACTGGAAAGACATTCTCTATCATCATGCCCCCGCCCAATGCGAACGACCCCCTGCACATTGGACATGCACTCTTTGTGACAGTTGAAGATATCCTTATTCGCTTCCATAGAATGTATGGCGATGCTACACTCTGGATACCAGGTACCGACCACGCCGGTATTGAAACACAGTTTGTGTACGAGAAAAAACTGAAGAAACAAGGCAAGTCTCGTTTTGACTTTGACCGAGAGACACTCTTTAAGGAGATTTTTGCATACGTTTCTGAGAATTCTGGAATTGCCGTTGATCAAATAAAGAAACTCGGAGCAAGTGCAGATTGGGAGCGATTTGCTTTCACACTCGACACAGATGTCGTTAGTTTTGTCACCGACACATTCAAAAAACTCGCTGCTGATAAACTTGTGTACAGAGACCTACAACTTGTAAACTTTTGTGTCACTTGTGGCACCTCGTTTTCAGATCTTGAAGTGAATCACGTTGACCAAACGACCAACCTCTACTACGTACGCTACAAACGAACTGATGAAGACTCGTACATCACTCTGGCAACGACTCGTCCTGAGCCAATTTGGGCAGATACGCACCTTGCAGTAAACCCTACAAACCCAAAAACCAAGCACTTGCTGGGTAAAAAAGTCTTCAATCCGCTGACGGGCGTACCAATGGAGATCATTGCAGACGAGTTTGTTGACTCAGAGTTTGGTACCGGAATTGTAAAACTAACTCCAGCACACGACTTCAATGACTTTGCAGTGGGTAAAAAGCTCGGTTTACCAATTATAGTTGCCATAAACAGACGCGGCAAAATGACCGAAGCAGCAGGCAAATATGCTGGGATGAGTGTGAAAGCAGCCCGAGAAGCAGTTGTGGCAGACCTCGAAGAAAAAGGCTTACTCGAAAAAATTGACACAAACTATCAGAATCGCATTGGAACCTGTTACCGCTGTGGAAAAGTTATCGAGCCACTCCCCCTTCCTCAGTTTTTTATCAAAGTGAATGCGCCAAACAAGAGTCTGACTCATGCTGCACTGAGTGCGCTTGATTCAGGTGAAACAGTTGTACACGGTGCAGGTAGAGAAAAGATCCTTCGCCACTGGCTTGAGAACCTCCAAGACTGGAATATTAGTAGACAAGTAGTGTGGGGAATCAGAATTCCTGTTTGGTATGAAGTGACTGGGTACGAAGACCGTATCACCGTCACCTTTTTATCAGAGTCAAAAGAACTTCAACAAGGTTTGCTTTCTGAGGTACTCAGAACTCACTCACTCAGTGAAGTTGAGAGTGGGTTACAGCAGCTATTTGCTGAAAGTACTGTACCATTTACCATTGATACCGAGCGTCCAACAGACAAAAAACTGTACTTACCAGAAACAGATACCTTTGATACTTGGTTCTCTTCCGCACAGTGGCCAGTCGTAACACTCAAAACGGGAAAGCCTACAGACTTTGAGCGGTTTTATCCTACAAGTGTCATGGAG
>CAYMVN010000002.1:0-14916 GCA_964394125.1 uncultured Pseudomonadales bacterium
TTTTTAGAAGTTTTAGTAATGCTAATGATTCTTTACCACCAGTTAAACATAACGCAATCTCAGATCTATCTGGGGGCAGAGTAAAAGGCTCGAATTCTGGACCAGTAGGATTTGTCTCCCATGAATTTTCAAGCAGCTCTAAATCCATTTTTTGTACATAGATATTTTCTTTTGCAACATCTTGAAAGAGTGATTTCCAAAAATGAAGTTGTAACAAGCTCAATTTGTAATTTATATGGATTTTATCTGGCACGGTTAGCTCAGCTAAGTCAAGTAAATAGCACATACCAAGATTGAAAATAACAGTTGATTGCTGTTTTGGATTCAACGTGCTGACAACTGAGTGTTTAAGAGTAATTTGATAGGGAGTGTCATCAATCACATAATTAAAGAGATATACATCTGCTTTGATTTCGAAGTTTTGGAAACGTAAGGTACTTGCTCGTTTCATGTTTAATTATTCGGTGTTCCTAATAAAACTATATACTTCACTTCTAGATTCAAGATTAAAAGGGCTTCCGTCGAACCTGCCTATAGATCCTTGAATTATTCCAGTTCTGTTTCCAGATAGATCTCTTGTTAATTTTTGACATTCAAAATCTGATTGAGGAGGGAGGTACCATCCCTCGCCATATTTGGCTGTTCTAAACACATCTCCTATCAACAAATATTCATTGACGGAAGGAGTATTCCTAAAATCTGCTGTCCAGTTAACATTGATATTCATCCAGCAACTAATAACAATTTCTGGTTGATACTTTTTTAATGCTTCAAGATAACTTAATATTTCAACATCTCCTGATGAATTTGTTAATGATCTGTCTTCCCAATCTTTAGAATCTGTGGCTATTATGTCTACTTCTGTTCCATCAGTGAGAAATTTATTTTTTAAAAATCGAGTCAAACGTCCGTCACCAGCTCCGACTTCCAATATGGTTAACTGTCCAATGCCTTTCGAGTAAATTCGCAATCTGTCACGTAGATAAGCAGCTAATGAATCAATGAATTCGACAGTATATACCTGATAATTATGGTGCTCATGATGAAACCGTGTGTATTTAGGGTTTATCCAAGGAAACTCTTTGCTATCTGTAGGAAAGCTTTGATCAAGAGGAAAGGCAGTTTTTAATTCTTCAATAGTTGGAAGGTGCTCTTTTTCAGTTAATTTGTTTAAAATATCATCCTGTAACATGCGGACTCCTTTAAAAATAAATGCGGAGGTGGTGGGATTTACCCTCGTCATGCTCAAATTTATCTTACTTGCAGTATTCGCTTGATCGGGTACCTTGCTTCTCATCCCAATCCATACTGTCCGCTCATTGCCACTTCGTGACATGATCGGCCAGTGCGGAGGTGGTGGGATTCGAACCCACGAAGCCCTTGCGAGCTCACGCTTTCCAGGCGTGTGCAATAGACCACTATGCGACACCTCCAAAAGTGCAGCTTATTGTATCACGCAGCTAGGGGAACTGAACCCTGACTGTTTCTGATTACGATTGTGTTACTGTAACCGAGACAGTAGCACCAGGTGCCGCGGTGATCGTTGTGACAGCTGGGGCAGACTCTCCGAGACGAGACTTCAAAACGTCGTACAAGATAGCTCCTGCAATTGTGGTCACCGGAACTGTAATTATGATACCAACGAGGAGGGCAAGCATTCCAAGGATGTTAACACCAACAAAACCTAGACTATTGAAGAAGAGTCTTAATTTATAGCCTTGTGTCATCTTTCCACTTGCTTCGAGCGAACCAAAAACACCTTTATCAGTGTCGAGAATCAAATACGGGACAAATACGTACTTTATTGCCCATATCATTCCGGGAACTACTAAAAGGATCAAGCCAAAAAGTACAATTACAGAAGTAATAATCGATGAGAAAAAATACGGAAAAAAACGATTGTACTTACTAAAGACGTCGCTTAACTCAATGTTTTCTCCGCGAGCTGCTTTGATGAAGACAAAGAGCATGCCCATTGAGGTGATTGCTGAGAGTATGGAACCAATAAAGCTCACGAGTGCAGCAAGACCTTCTTGAGAGTTGCTGGCAAGACTTGATTGAACGGCACTAGTAATCACTTGTAGTACGACAACAGCCAAGATAACCAGCAGTAACTTCTTCCACTGAGACTTAAAAATTTGCCATGATGCACTCAGTAAGCTTCCAAAGCTGAGATTCTCAAGAGTAAGCGAGTGCGCGGACATAACAAACCTTTCGTAGTACCGGAAAGTATACCAAATTCATAGAGCAAATACTACAGATATTGTTATAATAGTCTGGCACTGTTGGAAGCGTCGCATAGTGGCCTAGTGCAGCAGGTTGCTAACCTGCGCCCCAGAAATGGGGCTCGTGGGTTCGAATCCCACCGCTTCCGCCAACTAAACAAGCACCCACTTCAGCACACGGATTCTAGTAACGAGAATAAGCACTCCATAACTTACTCCGCACACAAAAAGCACTCTGAGAACGTCAGAACCCAGTGAGATAGTGTACTGAACTGGCACAAATACTTGCAGCGCCTGCAGCACCAGTGTGTGAAAAAAGTACATGCCAAAACTGACACTACTCACCGAGTAAATACTTTTTTGAATGAGAGGGTTCACCCTCGTTTCTTCACTTAAAAATATTTTAACGATCATAAAGAGCAAGAATGACAGCACGATAACTAGTGGTGACGTATACGTTAAGAGTGCCGAGGTGTTTTCGGCGGTATAAAAAAGAGCCAAGCTACTACCAATAATAAGGAACAGAAAAACTGTCGCTAATGCTGAACGATACTTTTTCAGCACCGGCACAAATGCTTCACGGGTAACAACAAAGCCACCTAGGAAGTATCCCAAATACGAGATCACTTGCCGCACTACTCCATTATCAACTGAAAGAGGAAATGCCAGGCTATTACGCAGCATTGGTAGCACGCTCACAGCAAAAAACCAGGCAAGGACTAACAAACCCAGTTTTTTAACTGGAACACTCCTCGCGACAGGTCTGAGGTACGGCACGAGCAAATAGAGACAGAGTAACACCGGAATAAAACTGAACTGCGCCGTGGCTGTCTGTAAAAAAGAGTGTTCACGCTGTAGTAAAAAATACAACAGTGTCCAAAAAAACCACGGGACGCAGACTCGGCGCACTCGTTTCATGAGAAACACACGATCAGATTCATCTTTTCCAATGAGCAAAGCGCCACTCAAAAGCAGGAAAAGTGGTACTCCTGTTTTGGCTAACAGTAGCATAACTCCCGCCAGAACTGGTGTTGCGGTGAGTGTAGCAGGGCGTATTGCTTCTTGTAGAAGTTGGTACGGCAGCTCAAGTGTGTGTGCTGCCACGATACACACGACCGCGAGTGAACGCACACAGTCTGCCCAGAACATTCTCTTTGGTACTACTTTCATATATACAAGTAATTTCAATTCTAACAGAGGGATAGACTCTGCTATATACTACACTTCGTTGTGAAAATGAACCCAGTAACCCTCTCACCTGAATCGCAAACATTCCTTCGTGGCGTGGCAATTACTGCAGTGGTTCTCATTCACTACTTTTCAGAACTTTCGTATATTTATCTTCGCCCCACCTTGGGAAACTACTTTATTTTTTTTGACCAGCTAGCTCGTTTCTCGGTGCCACTTTTTATTATACTTTCTGGCTTTAGTCTGAGTAAAAAATATCTGCACACAGAGCTCAACCTGTGGCTCTTTTTTAAGCGCAGAGTCCTGAAGTTGCTCCCGTTATATGTACTTTGGAGCGTCTTTTCTTTTTGTGTCTTTCACTGGATTCCTGTCTGGGGTAACGATGCCACAACTCCTGCCAATTTTTTTATGTCTCTCATTCTGGGACGAATTGACTACCAGCTCTACTTCCTGCCATTGATCTTTCAACTATACGTACTTTTCCCATTTATCTTCCGAATCTTTACGCGCACACCTGCCAGAACACTCGTCTGTTCAGCACTCATTCAAGCGGCACTGTTCTTTTTCTTCTCAAGGAACCCACATACTGATGCAACTACCTATTTCTATACTGACCAAGCGCAGTATCAGCTTTCTTTTTCCTGGATTGGCTACTTTGTTGGCGGCATGTGGCTCGCTACATACGGCTTTCCTGTTGCCATTAAAAGAGTACTGCCCCTGCTTGCTCTTGGTGGTCTTGCATACGCAACGTATGCCGCACAGCACGCTATACGCTCAGGACTCGACCCTTTATTTGCGCTCACTTTTACACGCTTTACCATACTTCTCTGGATTGTTCCCAGTGTCTTAACACTGATGCTCTTTACCCAAAGCCGATACTGGCATCACCTACCCAGTGTAGTTCAGACAGTAATGAGTTGGCTTGGTAAACACTCGTACCTTATTTTCCTCTCTCATACCCTAGCACTGCGGATACTGTTTGAAAGTGTGAAAAATCAAATTTCTGCTGTTGCACTTACTGGTGTAGTACTCAGTTGGTGCATATGCATGTGGCTGAGTTTAAGAATAAAAGAGTAACGCTATTTTTTGAGATTCGAGTGTACTTTTTTCAGCACTGCAACATAAAAACCCTCAAAGTTTTCACTCGGTACAATGCGCAAGGTGTCTTGTACGGCAGCGGCATACGAAGTATTTTGCCAAGTTGTAATGCCGGGATGAAAGACAACAGGCAGCTGTTTTGGCTTTTCAACAACGACTGCTCCTTTTGTTTTTTTCAGTACCCAATCGATCACCGCCTCATTTTCTTCTGGCGCTAAAGTACACGTTGAGTACACAATTCTACCTCCAACTCGGGTGCTACTCACTGCTGAAAGCAGCATGAACTTCTGTCGTTCAGAGAGCTCTTTCACTTTTCTCAGTGACCAGTCGGCAACTGTTTTTGGTCGGTCGGTGCGGAATCGTCCTTCCATACTACAGGGAACATCCACTAACACTCTGTCAAACACTTCGGGGAAGTCTTGCCACAACAGTTGGCCCAAGCCTTGCCGCACGTGGACTATCTGAACCCCTTGTCGCTCGAGATTTGCTTTCAACTTAAAGAGACGAACGCGACTCGTATCGTTTGCCATGATCATGCCTTCGTTGTTCATGAGTGCTGCGATTTGCGTTGTTTTACTGCCTGGCGCTGCCGCACAATCAAGGATAGACTCGCCTGGCTGTGGCTCAAGTAAAAGCGCTGGGATCATACTTGAAAGCCCTTGCACATAGAGTGCTCCATCTGTGTAGAGAGGGTGTTCTTCAAGCTCACGAATAGACGTATTCCGCAGAATGTATGCGTTAGGAATTCCGGCACTTTCAAACTCAAAGCCAGCTTGTTTGAGGCTTTTTGTAGCAGCTTCGACTGACGTTTTGAGCGTGTTTACCCGAAAAGTTGTTGGTCGCCCACTCTGCAGTGTCGTAACGACTGCCGCAGCCTCACGTGGATACAAAAGCTGTAACCGTTCAATAAACTCTGATGGTAAGTTGCATTCGCTCATGTCTGGTATTATCGCACACATCATACGCATTGACGAATGAAGTTCTCTGCGCTACCCTTGTCTGAGTACGCCTGCCACTCATGCGCTACGATGCCACAAGCAACAGAACAATTACGACTGATTTCTCGTGAACACTTGAACCCAAGTAAAATAGTTACGCGCCGTGGGGTTAAGCTCACACGCGAGTCTGCAGTTCATCTCGCTGAACAACGTGCAAAAGCAGAACGCATTGGCCTGACCGCTCCAATTGACACGCTTGATATTCAACTGAATACCCCAATTACCTCCATTGTTATTCACGCGCTCGTCGATACGCACTGGATGGGACCAACCGATCACGAAGCAATTATCAAGTATCGTGACTACCTCATTCAGAACAAAATCTACGTCATCGGTCTTGGTGACTACATTCACAGCATGGCAAAAAAGTATCCGGGTACGCGAAGAGAGTCCACGGGGCTGTGGGACAGCCAGCTGAGAACATTTGCTGATACCATTCTCAACCCTCTCATTGATGCTGGTTTGTTGCTTGGACTCATGTCGCACTATGGTGGACACGAGGGATATCTAGATGAAGAAACAGATGTTGATCCTTGGCAGATATTGCGCAGATTTTTAAGCAAGCCCGTTCCTCTGTTGCATAACGGTAGTGAGATCCGCTTTCACATTCCAAAAGATGCCAAAGTTCAGAGTGAAGGCGGCCGCGATACGATCATTTTCCGGACAAGCCACTATCAATCGAACGAGACAAAAGATCCTTCAAAAGCGGCAATCCAGTTTGCCTGGCGGCGTGACGACCCAACGAGACCAGATGCAGACCTCAGTGGTCACACCCACAGCAATGCAGCAGTTTCTGTGACTGATCTTCCGGGCTCTAAAGTGCCGGTGATTAGCACAAAGTTTGGCACCTTCCAAAACTCAACTGGTTTCACGATGCCTTCTGAGTATGCCTTCCGTCGTAACATGGAACTGGCTTCACCTCCAGGTCAGGGTGTTGTCATTCTTTCACGGCCCACAAAAAAAGAACGCAGCGAGCTTCTTGTTCGAGCGTATTTTTCATCTGATGAGACAATGTTTATTGCCGGAGCAGTTGATCTCTACAACGAAGTATTTTCACAAGCTGACGAGCTGCTTGAGAACATCTACGCAACACACGCCACAGGAACTATTCGCATGATTGCCGGTGAGATGCCACAGTTCTCGAAGGCAACCTATGCATTTAGACCTGAAGACGCCAGCACTTGGCAAGCTATCTACAAACAAATGGAAGAGGCCGGGAACGAGCCACAAATTAGTTCTGATGCGTTTGTAGAACAGCAACTGAGTCGGGCGGCAGGCAAAACCCGCCAGTCAACCAACTATGAAAATATGTACACCCGCATTCCGTTTGAGATTCAGACCAGTGCGCTTCCCTACTCACTGTATCTGCACGGCTTTACTAATTTTGGTCGATACGAAGCCCAAGAACAGTCGGTACTGAGAGCGAATCAGCTTGCCGCTGTCGGCAAATTACACAATGTCTCGATTGCACTTCTGAGAGAACTCATCGACGATATCGCTGCAAAACCCAATCGGTACGACCTCATACAGTCACTCATCACTGAGCTCACTCCCATCAAAGACAAACTACTTTTCTTACTGGCAGATGAAGCGATGCGCAAAGATCGTTGGAAAAAAAACGTCAATGCCAATCCTGATAACGAGCTTGATCAAAAAAACCTTCCACTGTTTGTGCCGAGCACCATGTCTCGCCAGCTTGGCGTTCCGCTCATTGATAACGACACCCGAGTGTTGCTGTTTCTCGATAAGCTTTCTAAACAAGCTGAAGCGAAGCGAAACAAGATTGCCTCGCTTTCAGATGCGGCAGAACTCGGCGCGCAAGTGCTGGCAGTTTTCGGCAACACTGGTCAATACACTTCACACATGTACCCCACAGCTGGTCTGCAACGAATGTCAGATCTCTACGGAGCTGAGTACACACCACAGGTTGTGATTGGTGGAAACAGTGCGCAAAAAGGAAACTTAGTGAGAGAACGACTGCAAGGTGTGGGGAAGCTCGAACGGGACAGAAACCAGCAGCTCTTGGTGCAACCAGGAAGATGGGCACGCTTTAGAAGTCCAAAAGGTGATCAAAGAGGACGTTCAAATCCTGGAGATGGCATAGTTTTCTTACCTCTTCCACTTGGGAAAAATGGCAAGAATGAATGGGTACCCGTGCCCACAATTGATTTTGCTGAACTTGAGCTGATTCACAAAGCGGCAACGCTGTTTGTGACGAAGAACCGAGATGGATCACTTGAGAAGTACTTAAACTCAGCGAAGTAAACGCACGCTAGGCTGTCTGTAGCGCAAATGTTTCTATTTTTTCTGCGTCATTTACCACCGCACCAATGTGCAAAAAGTCTTGTGTGTTTACCAACCGTTCCCAACAGTAGTGGAGGTCATCAACAAGTTCGTATGGTGAAGTTAACACGGCGTCTTTGTGTAGCCAGATCAGCTGCCCTTCATCGTTCTCAGAGCCAAAAGGAATAGCACGGGTGGGGACTTCTATTACAAAAAAACAGATCACCCAGTCTTCCTGATAGCCACCTTGCATGTTGATCAGCGCACGAAAGACACACTCTTCAGGTGCAACAACATAACCCGTTTCTTCATAGGTTTCCCTAACAGCTGCTTGCAAGAAGTTTTCTCCGTACTCTAACTTGCCACCAATACCATTCAGCCTGTTTGCATCAGAGTCATTTCCTTTTTTTGTTCTGTGAATAAATAAATACTCTTCTCCATTTTTTAAAAAACAGGTCACAGATTTTTTTGTAATTCTCGGCATATTCATGTAGCGATTATCTCATAAATCTCGTATACTACAGATCATGAAAATCAAAAAAGCAGTTATTACCTCTGCAGGATTTGGAACACGGTTCTTACCCGTTACCAAGACCATTCAAAAGGAGATGTTGCCCGTTCTGAATCGCCCCTTGGTCGATTATGTTGTTGAAGACTGTGTGAAAGCAGGTATCGAAGAAATCATTTTTGTTGTCTCAGAGCATAATAAGCAGCTCAAACACTTTTATTCAGAGAACGTTCGTTTGAAGGGGTACTTAGACCGCATGCATAAATCGGAGATGTATCCTGCTATTGAACGACTGCACACACAAGCTCACTTCACGTTTGTGCACCAGAGTGACTCTGAGCTCTATGGCACCGGCACGCCAGTAAAACTCGTTCAAGAGTATGTCAAAGACGAAGACGCGTTTTTAGTCTTCATGGGTGATGACTTTGTCTTTAATGCTGATGGCACTTCTGAAGCCGCCCGCATGATCGAGACGTTTACCAAGTCTGGCGCTAAAGGCTTAGCGACGTGTATTGCAAAACCGACAGAGGTTCTGCACAAGTACGGGATCGCTGAAGTTCAGCTCAAGAACTCATTTAATTTTTTAACAAATCTCATTGAAAAACCAGCACCTGGCACTGCACCTTCAAACTTAGCAAACATTAGTAAGTATATTTTTACGCAGGAGATTTTTTCGATTCTTGAAAAGCAACAGGTTAACCCTGCTTCAGGTGAACTGTACATCACTGACAGTGTGCTGGAGCTTGCTAAAAAGACTGATGTTGTCATTCATACACCAACGGGACAATATCTCGATGGTGGGTACTTAGCTGGTTGGTTAAAGGCGAACCTCCTTGTCGCACAAAATAACCCTGCACTTATGGCAGAACTACAGACCGTGCTTGCAGAAGTTGGATACGTACCTAGTTCCCAAAAATAATAACAAAGTAGCCATCTTTATTTCTGGCACAGACGTTGTGATACGCTGCGTTTAACTGCGCTTCACGATGCCCTTTCGTTGACGAGTCAAAACACCACTCAATGAGTGCAGTAGCGTGCGGTGCAATAAACGCCTCATTTGTCTTCATGTTTCTGCAAAATTGATAGGCTAAATTTTCTCCGATACTTTCCCCCGGGTACTGTTTAATAACTTCAGGGATCTTTTCAGGATCTTCAAAATCTTTTTTGAATCCGGCATGATTATCGAGACCTCCAAATGCTAGTAAGTCACTCAACCGTTTTTCGGCATAACTGCACAAGTTAGGGTGTTCAGAAAGTGAAGCAACACCGTGAACAGCACGATACGAATTCAAAGCTTCTCTGACCGACTCATTCGAGATTACAGGAAATTCTGGGGCTACTACTGTAGGAGGACTCGTTGTGCTCGCCGGCGTGGTAGCTGCTTGCAGTTTCTTTCCGAAGACACTCACCACAACACCCACTGTTTTTCCTTGCACTACAGCCGAACCAGTAGCGATCCCCATTGAAATGAGATCGGTGTCTGTGTACAAACTATGTTCATCTTCAATCCAGCGAGACAAAACTGAACTGGTTGACGGCACCCCTACGAGCGTTGAGTGTGAGTACGAGTAACCGGTCAATGCGTGCTTTTTTACGATGTCTTTGATAAGTGACTTTGAATCGAGCGTCTCAAAGTCCTCACCCAGCCCGACAGTTTTTTTGGCCAGTGTCTGTGCAATTTCTTCAGAAAGTGGATCTTTTTTCAGTGCTTTGAGCTGCCGCTTATGACGCTCAGCATCAATAAAATTGTACATACTTTGGGTGCTTAACTCTATTGGTATTTCATGATCAACCGAACTACGTGATTCCTCTGCCAGCAGCACACCCAACGGGGTCTGTTTCAGCGCAGTTTTAAGTACTGGGAACTGTGTTGTCAGATCATGGACGGCAAGCGAGTCTCTACTGAGTGCCACTTTGACTGCCACTACTGCAAATGAGAGAAAAAATATGATTCTCAGAACTCTAAAAACACTCTGACGAGACATAGGCAACCTTCTCCTATACGATATCACATTTTTTATGTCATAATACCCGAAAGAAACAAGAATGAAGACACTCGCTTTACTCATCCTCACCGGCGCACTCTTTGCAACACTGTTTGGGTTCTCTCCTGTAGAGCTCTCAAACACTACGGTTGCTCTGGCACTGATGATCGTGCTTCTGGCTGTCTTTTCAGATTTAAAAGAGTTTAACTTTTGGGGCATCTCAGGAAAGAAAAATGAAGTTGAGTTCAAAAAACTTGAAGAGGCCTCTCTCATCAACGAAGAGAGTGATGTCCAGCCATCACCATATAAAATTCGCAAAGCAAATAAAGAAGATATGCCCAACCAAATGGAACGGCTGCCAGAAAATTTTTTAGCGGTCTCATTTGAAACTGAACGCTTACTTCGCCTCATTACTCGCTCACTGATGCGTAGTACTGAAGATACCGCAATGCTCACACCAGAAACAGTCCTCAACTATCTGGAAGATGAAGAAGTCCTGACTCCAGAAGCCTGTGAAGCAATCGAGGCCCTCCGAGAACTCAGAACTCGAATTATTCATACGCCACTTTCACAGATCTCACTCGATCAACTTGAAGGCGGCTACTCACTTGCGCTTTCAGTGTACGAACAGCTCAAAGACTGGCTCGACTCAGCCCCAGAAAAAAAGTAACCGAGACTCGTTATACACATGAGTAAAGACTCGTGCATACACTCGTTGTATGCAACCCAGCTGCCGCAATACTTCCACACATCATCACTTACTGTACTATAAAAACTCTCACTGTATTGGTTTTATCTGTATTCTCGACCCTCAGAACACTGTACAGCTGACAAGCAGCATTACCCGACTTGCCGTCACACTTTCTGCATCCCGCTGTATTTTCACCTGCCCTGATACTGAACAAGGTTCCGTGTGTTGTTCAAGACTTGTAACCCTTATTTCTCACCGTTTAGCAGCTGTCGAAGTTCCCGTTTCACAGTGTCTACACTCTTCGATGGAACCACTTTTCAAGCTCTGAGTGTGGAAAGGTAATATAGACAGGCCTGCCATGTGGGCACGTGTACTGACCGGTTGTTTGAAATAATTTTTTGAGTAAGGCTTTTCTTTCTGGCTGTGTGAGTGGATCACCTGCTTTTATTGCATGCCGACAAGCCAAAAAAGCACAGGTTGTGTGCACAAGCGTGTGAAGCTCGTGCGCTCCTGCAGCCAGTTCTGTACTTAACAGTTCTTGCACAAATGCAGTGCTGTTTTCAGTATCGATAGCAAACGGGAGTGTAGTAATAACTAAGTGCTTTTGCACTAGCTGAGCCGTCACACCCAAGTTTTCCAGTTGTGAGATGAGTGTTTCACTGTGTGCAAACTCTGCAGGACTGAGTGGATACTCTATTGGCTTCTCAAGGTGATGTGGCTTTTTTTGTGCAATGCATTTTTTAAAAAGGCCAACGTACTCTTCATATAAAATTCGTTCGTGTGCGGCGTGTTGATCGACGGCGATGAGCCCTTCAGGGCACTCAGCTAATAAGTAGAGACGATGCACTTGCAGCACTTCTGTCGTTGGGACAAAGCTCGAAGGATGCCAAGGAATGTATCCTTCAGTCAGTACTTCAGCCAGGTGTACGTCCATGTGTTTCGAGTTCTTCAAAAACAATTGTTCTCGATGCTCGTACTGCAAGATTGTCTCGCTTAAAATTTTTTTAACTGCTTGTTCGGTAGCTGTTAATAGCACATCCTCGTTCAAAACTGTAACTTTTGTCTTCTGTGGGTGTACATTAACATCAACAAATTCCTGGGGCAGTGAAAAATTAAGAATAACCGTGGGATGATTTCTTGTTTCTAGTAGTGTCCCGTATGCGCGCTTGAGCACTTTACTTACTTGTGGAAAATCAACTGACCGTGCGTTAACAGAAAAGTATTGTTTCTTACCCTTCTCTCCGGCTGCTTGTGGGACACCGATATATCCGCTGCAGTGCACTGCACCCACAGTAAAGGAAAGTGGCAGCGCTTGCTCTGAGTGAAAGAAAACTGTCAGCTGCACAGCTCGTTCAAGTTGCGATGTGGCCGCAAGATCATACTGGAGTTCTCCATCTATAAAGACTCTAAAGCTACATGAGTAATGGATGAGTGCGGTACGGACAAAAACATCCAAACATGATTCCAGCTCACGAGCATCTGAACGTAAAAACTTTTTTCTAGCAGGCACTAAGCTGAACAAATTCTTAACACGGACTACCGTACCTGGAGGGTGAGCAATAGATCCACTTGCGGTCATACTTTCGTTAGTAAAAGTAACAAAAAATCCGGCACTGGCTTCTTTGGTTCGTGAAATGCAGTGTGTTTCTGCAGCAGCGATGATACTACACAGGGCCTCTCCTCTAAAACCAAACGTGGTAATTTTTTCTAAGTCTGAGAGTGCAGACACTTTACTTGTTGTGTGCCGCTCGAATGCAGTGCACAGCTCTTCTGCAGCAATTCCACAGCCAGTATCACTCACTTCTAAGAGTGTTTTGCCACCGTCTTCAATACGAATAGTGATTGCTTGTGCTCCAGCATCAAGCGAGTTTTCAAGTAATTCTTTGAGAACAGAAGCAGGCCGTTCAATGACTTGCCCTGCAGCAATGTGTGAGATGAGAGTCGCGTCGAGCTTACGAATCATGTGGCAACTTTCGTGCAATATTTTGCAGCTCTGCTATTTTTTCGAGTGCTGCGAGTGGGGTAAGCTGCGTGTACTCTACCGCCAGTACTGCCCGTGCAAGCTCTGAGGCACGCCCTTCCTGAGGTGAATCTTTTGCTTCAAGCTCTGCAAGAATCGTTCGCGCTCGCTCTAGGATTTGTTCAGGAATGTGTGCTAATTCAGCGACAGCGATGCCATAACTATGTGATGCTGGCCCTGGTTGCAGTTCGTACAAAAACACAGGCTTGCCGTGATGCTCTTGAACTGCCACGTGGTAATTTTTAATCTGTGCAGGATACTCTTCACCTAATTTTTGCAACTCATGGTAGTGTGTTGCAAAAAGTACTTTTGGGCGTTCTGTCCCTAAGACAAATGACTCTGCCAGTGCCCAGGCAATACTGATGCCATCATAGGTACTCGTCCCTCTACCAATTTCATCCATGATTACTAAACTGTGCGAGGTTGCTGCTTTTACAATCTGAGCAGCTTCTGTCATTTCCATCATAAAAGTTGAAGCACCTTGCGAGATATTATCTGCCGCACCGCTTCTCACAAAGATTGCATCAGTCAGTGGTATCCGTGCAGTACGAGCTGGCACTGGCGCACCAATGTGAGCGAGCAGTGTGATGAGTGCAACGTGCCGCATGTACACCGACTTTCCTGCCATGTTGGGGCCGGTAATAATGCATAACTGTACTTTTTTTTCAGACAAGAACGTATCATTAGCGATACACCGCTCGTGCAGAAGCTGTGCGAGAACGGGGTGTTTGCCTTGAATAATCTCTAATTCATCGCCCACATACACCGTTGGCATAACCCACTCTTCTTGTACTGCTAGTTGTGCGAAACACGTGCAGACATCAAGTTCGGCGATTAGCCGTGCGACTGCTTGCAACTGCGTTGTTTCTGCAGTTATTTTTTTCAGTAGTTCTGCAAAGAGCTGTGCTTCTAACTGAGTGGCAGTTTCTTGTGCAGTGAGAATTTCAATCTCTTTTGCATGTAGCTCAGGAGTGGTAAATCGCTCTGCATTGACGAGGGTTTGCTTGCGTTCATACTCTTTTGGAACATGTGCCAGTTGCCCGTTACTAATTTCAATGTAGTATCCAAATACTTGATTGTATCGACACTTCAGCGTTGCAATTCCCGTCCTTTTTTTCTCTTCTTCTTCGAAAACTTTCATCCAAACTGCGCCCTCTGCAAGTATTTTTTTACAGGCATCGAGCTCAGGGAGCACACCGAGCTTAATCGTGCCCGGTGTTTCTTCGGTACTCTTTTTTTCTTGCAGCGTACTTTTAACCTGCGCTACTAAACTTTCTAACACACCCTTCTCTATGCGTTTCCATGCCTTCAACTGGCCAGCACTCTCTTCAGCAAAGAGTGCAGCAATCTTCAGACATATTTCAAGTGTGTACGTACAGTTCCAAACAAGTGCGGGAGTTGCTAAACCGAGGGCAACTTTACTGACAATTCTTTCGAGATCATACACTTCTTCCAACAGCGACTGCACATGCTTGCGAACTTCTTTTTCTGCAATAAGTTGTGAAACTGCCTTTTGACGTTCTTCTAGATCTTGCACAGAACGAACTGGTGTATGCAGCCAGTTCACGAGCAGTCTTCCACCAGCAGCAGTTTGCGTTATGTCAATTGCGTGTAGGAGCGAACCTTTGAACTCGCCTTGCAATGTTGCAAAAAGTTCGAGATTAAGTGCCGTTGCCGGGTCAACGCGCACGTACTCAGTCTTGTTGTACCAAACGGGTTTTTTTAAGTGACCTAGAACTTGTTTCTGTGTGTACTCTAAGTACTGGCACAACAGCGCGGTTGCTCTCAGTGGTGCTGTCTCTTCTCCCAAGCATAACTGATCTACGACAGACCTACCAAACTGTGCAGCAACTGTTGCCGCGTGTTGTTTGTGTGTGCGGGCTGCGACTGCAGTAAAGGTATCAGCAACTGTTTGCCACT
>CAYMVN010000002.1:14926-40037 GCA_964394125.1 uncultured Pseudomonadales bacterium
GAAGGTGCTTTGCAGCTCTTGTACTTCATCTACCACGGCAACCAACTCAGCCGGGTTAAAGCGTGCCCACTCTGTCCAGAGTGCTGCGGTGAGCTCTTCATCAGACTCAATGTACGTAACAGAGAAATCTCCGGTAAGAATATCTACTACTGCGATACTCCAGCCAGCGTTTCCTCTCGTTATTGACGCTAAAAAGTTATTTTTCTTTATACTGAGCGAGTTTTCATCGATAATTGTTCCTGGTGTAATGATTCGTACCACCGATCTCTCTACAATTCCCTTGCTATTTGGTTCGGTAACTTGCTCACAGATTGCAACTTTTTTGCCTGCGTGAATGAGCTTGGCAATGTAGTTTTCTGCGGCGTGATACGGCACCCCAGCCATGGGGATGTCACCATCTTTCCCTCTGGGCCGCTTCGTCAGGGTAATTCCCAGTAGCCGCGCACCCACCAGCGCATCCTCGAGGAACAACTCATAGAAGTCACCCAACCTAAAAAACAACAAACAGTCTGGGTACTGCTTCTTTATCTCTGCATACTGCTGCATCATCGGTGTCGAGAAGGCTCTCATAGTCCTCTCATACTGCACTAACTACTTGAGAGAAACAAGTATTATTTTTTGATACACTTAGCTCATCTTTATTTCGCGTTTTGTTTGGTTTACCATAAGAGCTATGTTCACCACTGTTGAGGAGACTATCCACGTTGCCGGTGTCTATAAAAATGACACCTTTGTTCCGCGGTCATTTCTCTGGAACTCTAAAAAAATTACAGTTGAGAGTATTACGTACATCGCAGATTACTCTGAAGGAGAGATGAAGCTCAGATCGTACAGCATTCTCACGCAGAACACGCTTTATCGTATTATTTTTAACAGGGCAACAGAGCACTGGACGCTCAGCGAAGTGTATCATGACTAATCAGCTGTGGTTTCATATCGATATAAACTCGTACTTTGCCAGTATTCTGCAGCAAGAGATTCCTTCACTGAGAGGTAAGCCGCTCGGAGTGGTAAAAGACCTGGGGAGAACGTGCCTCATTGCAACTTCGCGAGAAGCAAAGCAGTATGGTATTAAAACCGGCATTTCTCTAAAAGATGCTCGCGTACTGTACCCAAAGATTACGATCCTCCCGGCTGCTTTTCACTTATACCTCTCTGCCACACAAAAACTTGAGCGAGTACTCCGCTCGTTCACGCCTGATGTCGAAGTGTTCTCACTTGATGAAGCGTTTCTTTTATACTCGCCAATCGAGAGGCACTTTACTTCTCCAGAAGAAGCCGCCCGCAGCATACAAGAGAGTATTAAACAGTCTCTAGGTGAGTGGGTAACCTGCAGTGTGGGCATTGCAGAAAATAAGTTCTTAGCAAAGCTAGCGGGTGAGCTTTGTCCAACAGATCAGATACTCCACGTTACTGAAAAAAACAAAGATCTGCTTTTAGCGAGTGCCCGTTTTAAAGATGTCTGTGGAGTTGGGCTTCGTCTAGAAAAAAAACTCCAGACTCTTGGAGTAACAAACCCCTATGCAATCCGTTTCATACCACAAGAAACTTTAGAAAAAGTTGTTGGCTTCTTCTGGGCAGAAGAGCTCAAGAAAATTGCCTATGGTGAAGAGACACACTTTCTTTCACACACACGGAAAGTACCCTACATGCAGAGTGTCAGCCGTTCGATCACCTGCATGAAAGCCCCGTGGAGCACAGACGAACAGCTTCGCTCAGTCCTCTACAACTTAACCCTCGATATTTCATACAAAGCTCGTCTGCTGAAGCTCTCAGGAAGAAATTTTTCAGTCTCGTTCACAGGAAGAAACGAGTACTGGAAGACAGCCCAAACATTCACGGCACCGCTTTCTCACGGCACTGATACAGCACAACTCATCTGGGAGACGGTACAAAAGTCTTGGAAAGATACGTTTCCGGTTGTGAGGTGTCGTGTCTCGCTCAACCTCTTGAGCCCTCACACCTTTTCACAAGAAGGCTTACTCCCCGGCTGGCAACGTACCGAAAAGATTGAAGCTGCACTTCTGAAAATTAACAAAAAGTACGGAGATCACATGGTGAGGCCAGCGGTTCTACTCAGCCGCTCGCAGTTACTGAAACCTGAAGTCACTGGCTTTTTTGGTGACAAAGAGTTCTATGCTCTTTCAAGTACTTAAGAAATCATGAGAGTACAAGAATCGGTAGAGTGGCCTGTACAAAACTTCTTTAAGAACAGTTCTGTTTTCGATGAAAAAAATTTTAAGCTCAGAAATATTCTTCTCAAAGAGTGCCCTCGAGTGCTCAAAAAATAATTCAGGCGGCGAGTAGCGATCCATAATGAGCAAACCAATCATGTACATATTTAAGAAGATATTTGAGAATCGTTTGCGCTTAAAGTATTCAATCCCACGTTGAAAGCGTCGTTCTGAGTACGCCTCAATGGTATCTGCATCAGAGAGCAACTGTCCAAGGGTGTCTTCTTTATACTTCCACAGCCCAAGGAGTGATTCGTGGTTGAGAATGACAAAGCGAATGTAACGGGCATACTCAGTTGAGTAACCAGCGTCAATCAGTTGCCGGTACGCAATGCTACCGCTCATGAAACCACCTAGCAGTGGCTCGAGTAAAAAATTAGTGCCTATAACTTCTCGAGACGTATCATGAAGCACTGAAACAAGTCTCAGCTGTTCGAGATTCACCGATGCGACAGTAGCTGGAGGTAGTGCTCGGTAAAGTTTGATTGCAGTAAGCTCAACTTCAAGCGCGTGCTTTTCATCATGGAAAGGATCATACACACACTTCATGATTGTCAGTGCATTTTTGCGGACACGGTTAAATGAAGTTTTTAAGTTCTCGCTCATACACAAGTTTCTCAGTAGAATATACCAGACAGCTGAAGAAAAGCTGAAGGGAAACTGAAAGAGCGAGTTTAGCGTACTCTAATTCGAGCATCTAAAATAACAGCACCCCTCTTCTTTTCAAAGACTACCAGCGGATTAATATCGACCTCTAAAATTTCTGGATATGTGTCAACTAACTGAGACAACCGAGCCAGTGCATCCTTCAAAGCAGGTATGTCTTTCGGGGCTTGCCCACGAGCACCGTTGAGGAGAGGCAGAACCTGCAAGCGGTTCAAGATACTCTCAATGTCATCTGCGTCAGCAGGCACAAGAGAAAAAGCAGCATCATTCAGCGTCTCTGTAAAGATACCACCACTTCCACAGCCAACCAGCGCACCAACGTCCGGTGTTCTCACACTGCCAAGAATCATCTCGAAGCCGCTCTGCGTGAGCTGCTGCATTACCAGCACCCCATCAATCTGTGCGCGCGGATTGTGCTCAGCAACAGCGCGCAGTAAACGTTCATAGGCAGTCTGTGCAGTTTCTACAGTCACGTCTAACACAACGCCACCGGCATCACTTTTGTGCAAGATATCTTTTGAGAGTACTTTTAAGACAACTTTTGGACCACACGCACGAACTGTTGAAAGCAATTCAGTTGCGTTACGAACGACCTGTGAAGGAAGTGTCGGCAACCCATACGCTGTGAGTATACAAAAAACGTCTTCAGTACTCAGCCAAGTGTTTTTCCCGCGGTACTGTTTAAAGATCTTGGCAACAGTGTCAGAATTTTTGACAGTGAATCGTTTTGGTCGACCAAGTGTGTTACTCCATAGTGAGAACTGTTTGAGCACGCCAAATGCTTGTGCAGCGAGTTCTGGAAATGAAGCAGTTGCCACACTGCCCGCGTGTAAGATACCCAGGCCCTGTTGCACTCTACTTCCTCCAAGAAAACTAACAATAATTGGTTTTTTACTTTTCTTTTTTGCTGTGCGAATGCAGTGCGCAACTGCAGCCACGTCAGTCATTGATTGTGGAGTTAGGAGAACAAGGGCAGCATCAACTTCAGGAGCTTTGAGCACCACCGAAAGTGCGAACTCATACCGCTCTGCAGATGCATCACCAAGCACATCAACAGGATTATGTACACTTGCTGCAGCAGGAAGTCCTGCTTTCAGTTCTTGTTGCGTCTCAGAAGAGAGTGCCGAGAGCGTTAGTTCTTCTCTGACAAGTGCATCGGTAACTAAGACGCCAATACCTCCGGCGTTGGTAATGACCGCAACTCTGTCACGCTTTAAAAGTGGATTGTACAAAAAGCACTCTGCCAATAAGAATAACTCTTCAACAGACTGAACGCGCACCATACCTGCTTGTCTAAAGAGTGCATCGTACAGTGCATCAGAACCTGCGAGTGCGCCCGTGTGCGACTGAGCCGCAGCAGCACCTTGCTGTGTCGCACCAGACTTGAGTACCAGAATGGGCTTGGGGTGCCGTTTACTTCGCATCGCGTGAGCTGCCGCAAGAATCTTTTTGAAGTCAGCAATATTTTCGACGTACAATAAAATCACTTTTGTCTCTGGGTCGTTTTGGAGAAACTCAAGCACTGCTGCTTCATCGAGCCCCGCTTTATTTCCCATGCTTATAAACTTTGAGAAACCAAGGTCATGACTTGCTGCATAATCAAGTACAGCAACACCCAGGGCACCACTCTGCGAGATAAACGCAATCTGTCCCGGCTTTGGCATCGTTGGTGCAAACGACGCATTAAGCGCCTGGTGAGGATTAAGAACTCCCAAACAGTTCGGCCCCACCAGCGTGCAGTGATACTTTTCTGCCACGACTTTCAGTTGTTCTTCTTGCGAAGTATTCCCGATCTCTTTGAACCCGGCACTGATAATGATAGCGGCCTTTACTTTTTTCTTTGCACAGGCTTCTCGGAGAACTGTAAGTACAAAAGCAGCGGGCACACAAATAATAACAAGATCAACAGAACTAGGCACCTGAGAAATAGTCGTAAATACTGGCAGTGAGTAGAGTTCTCCGCCCTTTAAGTTCACTGGGTAGATCTTCCCTTTGAACGTTGCAACGAGGTTTTTAACGATATCATTTCCCACACTTCCCGGCTGAGTTGAAGCACCAATGATAGCAACAGATTTGGGAGAAAAAACAGCATCTAAACTCATAGCTTCCAGTGTAGCATCTCTCATGAAAGTTAAACAGTTGACTACTCATTTTTTTTGACCTATAAGGCATAAAAAAACCTTTGAGCCGTTACTTACCTTTTCAGAAGATGTGGCACGCGAGCGGTATACACAGCAGCTACAAAGCCCTCGTGCGTTATTTTTACTGCTGTATGTAGCAGATCAACTTGCTGGGTATTGTTACGCACACGTACTAGATCCAGAGTTTCCTTATTCAAAAAAGCCCGAGTGTGAGCTAGAGGTTTTGTTCCTCTATCCTCAATTTAGAGGCAAGGGTTTTGCAGCCGAGTTTATACAGGCGGTACAAGAGTGGGCAAAAATGAAGCAAGCGAGCAGAATTAAAACTACAATTTTCGCAAAAAATGAAGCTTCTATTCGGGCAGTTAAAAAGTTTGGTTTTGAAGCAGACACAGTCGTTTTTACGCTACCGGTTAATGAATGAGAACTATTTACTTCGTCACCACAAACAAAACAAAGTTTTCGAAGCTTGAGCATTCGTTTCAGGAATCCAGTGCTACCCTCAAACAATACAACTGTGCACTCAATGAGCTGCAAACAATGGATAAAACTGAGATCATTAAAGATAAGCTTCAACAAGCCAAAAAATTACTTCCCGGTAAAGAGATTATAGTTGATGACCGAGGCTTTTATATTTCTGCGCTCCGTGGCTTTCCTGGGCCACTCATAAAGCCTGTACTTGACTCAATTGGCATTCAAGGACTATTGCAGCTGCTACAGCACAAGGAAGATAGGCAGGCTTGTTTTATCTGTGCAATCGGGTACTATGACGGAACACATGACCACTATTTTTTTGATGAAGAGGCAGGTGTGATTGTCACAAAGCCACGCGGAGAAAATACTCGCGAATGGACAGATCTCCACTTCATTTTTTCCTCAGAATCATTCCCAGATAAGACACTGGCTCAATTAAGCGATGACGAGTGGAGTGCGCACTGTGCACTCCAGGCGGAGAAAGACTGTGGGGCGCAACTGTTGCGGAGAGGGCGAGATTCGAACTCGCGTGGCCCTAAAAGGACCTCAAGGTTTTCGAAACCTGACTGATAAGCCACTCCAAGCACCTCTCCAAGTACTGCAATTATAACCCGACTCGTACAAAAAGCGGAGAGTGATCAGAACCTGTTTGTGGCCCCAGTTTTCTCTCGAGGACACGGAGTCCTGAGTTCGTCCAAACTTGATCAATTGGGATTGCCAAGAGTCCGGGCACGATGTGTGTCGGCCACGAGTTCTGCACGCCAAATGTTTCAGAAGAGTCAGTCAGTTGTGGATACGCTCTGCGCAGCACCTGATAGTACGGTGAGTAGGGAGAAATATTTAAGTCTCCACCCATTACGGTTGGCTCGGTTTGTGCGGCAGTGTACGCAAAGAGTGCTGAAAGGAGCGTATCGCGATGTGCCACAAACTCGCCGTCTACTGGAGAGTGTGGATGCGCGACGATCACATGAATTGGTGTACCAGCAAGCTCTGTCTGAAGGTCGAGCGTTGGCACCAGCGGAATGAAGTACTCCACATTCTTGTGCACTGGCCGTTTACTAAGATACGCCAAGTTAAAAGCATATAATCCACCGGTATACTCGCCATATGTGTATTGAGGAAGGCGCACCTGAAGTTCTTTAAAGTTTGGCTCAAGGATTTCAGAAAGCAACACAATGTCAGGATCTTGCTCAGTGATACTAGCCACTAACTTGTCTGAGCTTTCACTCAGCCAGTAGGTATTTGCAAACACAAGCGAGAGCGTCTGAGGCTCGGGCGTGTACCGAGGAGGGAAAAACACGATGTAGGGAACGACTCTGAGAAGATGCACACCTAAAACCATGAGCACGATACTTGCAGCTCGGTACTTTTTTGCATACAAGAACAGAGCTAAACAAGCAGAACCCAGTAAAATATAGTGCACTCTCCAGTGTGAAAGTAGCTCGAACATCCACCATACTCTGCCGGCTTCAGCAAGCAATGTTAACGAGTATACGATGGGCAAGAATCGTAAGAATCGAGGCATAGTGTAGTTATGAATACTAAGACAGTGTGCACCCACTAGGAATCGAACCTAGATCTAAGGATCCGCAATCCTTCATTCTATCCGTTGAACTATGGGTGCTCCAGTTCAGTATATCAGAGCTGTATTGTACCAAATACAACCCCGATTGATAAGATGCGTGATTTAAGACTCCAGATCGATAGGAATTTTCTCGTGCAACCAGCTCGCAATCTTTTCGTATGTGGTGGGTGGCGGGGTCTGGTTTAAGAGGATTTCTGAAAGCACCGCTGTCATTCCCTCTTCAGAGATATCACCGAGCAGCATCTTGAGGCGAAACGGAAATCTGCCCACTTCGATGTGTAATACAGGCATTCCATACTCAGTGGTAAACCAAAATCTGCCGAGCTCACTCCAGTAGTAGAGGTCGTTTTCTACTCGAATACCGTAGGTCGTGAGTTTGTAGAGTACTTGTCCTGGCTCGATTGAGTGCTGTACATAGATGAAAAATACCACAGCGATCATAACGGCGACAGGGAGTGTCTGTCCTGCAAAGAACAAGATAAGACCAACGAGCAGTACTATCATGCCGATGGTGGTGTAGAACTGACGATTATGTCTCTTAAATGGACGGCTGGGAGCTTGCCACTGAACGAGCTCTTCTTCAACTTGTGGCTTCTCGAAACCATACTGAGAGCCATCAAAGATAGGTTGTTGCGGTTCTGATTGTGATTCTGCAGCTTGATCTACAGGTGTTTGCACGTCCTCGGGCATACATCCACTATACAACATATATTCACGATAAAAAATGGTACAATATACACTACTGTATGTGGAAGGGTGGCAGAGTGGTCCATCGCAACGGTCTTGAAAACCGTGACCTTACGGTCTCGTGGGTTCGAATCCCTCCCCTTCCGCTTAGTTGAATAGATTTCTGCGTTGACTAGTTACTTCTAAGCATTCGGTTCTGCGTGCTCATCTAGTTGCTTCAACAATTCCATTTGAATACTTTCGTTTAGGTCGCCTTCATCAATAATGGACTGTATTACTCGTTTAAATGAATTACGCGTAATTTTTTTCTCCACAAGCCACACTACTAAATACTCCATGTGCACAATGAATGCCCCCACTGTGCCTCCAAGTTCATTAATCTCAAGAAAGTAACTACCTAAAGCAATTGCTGTCCGTTTATTACCATCATTAAATGCATGCCCAGTTGAAACTGAGAATATGAGATACGCTAATTTCTCTAAAAAGCTTGGATAGTAAGAATCATTTTGAATATGTACGATAACTGATTTAAGTTGACTGATATCTTTGTAGCCATGCAAGCCCCCAGATATTTCTAAAATTTTTTCATGTTGTTCTAAGGCATGTTTGAAATCAAAGTATGTGATTTTCATTTATCCTTAAGACGTTTAAAAACTCCTTGATATTTTTCTATTCTCTTCGCGAGTTCCATACTTTTTTCTCCTAGAAATCTCTCAAATTCTTCTGTATTGAGCGGAGTAATATAGTCTTTTAATTCGGGGTGTGTTATTGATCGTAAGCCATAATCTCTACTAGCCATTTTGATTCTGACAGAGTCAAGTTGTGGTTTCCACGCAGGATCATTCTCAAATTCTGTAAATATTACATCTACTTCTTCTGTGGATAGTTTTCTTTTTAGCTCATTACTTTTCTTTCTCAGACGATCTGCCAATCCAGCTTCATACATAGCGATAGTGGTTAGCACCTCAGAGTACAACGTATCTCTGACTTTATCCTCCTTTTTAAGGTTCAATAACTGTTTATATTCTTGTGAGTGCTCTTTAAAGATACTTTTATATATTTTATTGGTATAAATTGCATACTTATAATTACCTATATCAACGCATTCTTTTAAAGCATTAATATAATCTACTCTATAATTTTGACCTGCATACAAGCTGATTAAATATGATTCATCTCTTTGATTGATATACTTTGTGTCACCGCCAGTTTTTTTAGCGATTAGATCAATTACTACATTCAGAATTAGGTTCCTCAGTAATCGGGCTCTTTCACTCTCTACTAGGAGCATACCAAGGTTTAATAGCGCCTTAAAATTAAAAACACCTAGGTTTCTAGTTTTGCGGGTGACATGAATGTCACTCGCAAAATTGGCAACAAATCCGTTAAGTTTTTCACCTGTTAAAACCTGATAACCATTTTGTCCCAGTTCATCACCATACTCCGCCAAGTACCTTCTAATGGTTCGCAAATCAACCTCGAAGAAGCTGACAACCTGGTCAATCGTGTACTTATACTCACCATCAAATTCAAATCCCTTTAAGCCAACCTCACGATAGATATAGTCAACTGCATATGGATTATTTAAAATATTTTTTCGATCGAGTCTTGAATCAGATAAGAGTTTAGCCATAGCTTGTAGTATATCCTAAAACACTTAATATAGTGATGCTAAGATTGCATCACATTAGTAGATTTTGTATAACCTATGCCCAAATGTCTGATCATTTTCTTCATGAGCTACAACTTGTAATTCTATTTGTCTTTGATCATACTGAATGTATTGTGAAAACAATTAAAAAATTCAGTTTTATTTCACTCACAAAACTTGCACTAACTATATTAGTTGTTGTTGTCGCATACTTATCTCTTCAATATCTAAAACTAAAGAATGAAATATACCAGCTAAATTTAGAGAAGAAAAACCTAACATATAAAATTGCAGAGACCGTCCAGAATCATGGTTTACTCATCTCTTCCAAGGAAGTAAGTTACTCGCCTAAAGAATTCGGATTTTATATTCCCATCTTGCATGATAAAAAACTTACAGAAAAAGAGTTCTGGTATAAAAATGGAAAAATTATCAAGCGAGAAGCAATAATTGATGTTGATGGTGAGCCAGTAGAGATATCCAGCTGGTTCTATGATTCCTCTAATTCAGAAAATCTAGTAATATTATCAGCTGATAAATATGCTCATGATATCTTAGATCCTTGGCGAATAATGGAAAAAAATATTCCTACTTATAGGGCAAAAAATGGTTCAGCGATGGAATTTGCTAAGGAGTGCGGAAGACTGTCTTTCTATCATGGAGTTGACTCAAGTGTTTATGATAAAAAGCGATATTATCTAACTTTTATAAATGATAGAAATGGAATTTGTCCTGATGATTCAGTAGGTTTTAGTCAATCAACTAATAAGCTTTTACCGCTGATAGACACGGTATTTTATCCATAAACTTTTGATTAATATAAAAGTGCTTTCATTAGATTACTTAAAATTACCAGCTCAAGTCATCCAATTTTATAACCAGTTGTGGTCTTGAATCATATAATTATGTGTTACAACTGAACTAACTCACCACTTTAGAAAAATACTTACGACTTCTGGCCAGCAGCCATGTAGTTATACACCAGCACAGTTGAAACTGTCACAAACAGACTTGAGAAAATACTGAGGTAAAAGAACAAGTCCAAGTTATCGAGTGCCTCTTTTCTATTAATTTCCGTAATAACACACACCAAGATCTTTGTTAAAGACGCGTGTTCCTAGAGAACGTGCCCCGTTATAGTCAGTGAACTGCAATGCAGTTGTTGGCTCATTTTGTGAACAACCCTGATAAAAATCACCCTGCAATTCATGTGTAAATAAGGCATCTTGCGGCGCGAACTTCAGTGGTGAGAGTGGTTTCTTATCGAGGCCATGATGTATGACTCACCCATCTTCCCGGTGCCAGCACCTACTTCAAGAATAGAGTATAGAAAATCTGCTTTTATTCTACTAAAGACCACGCCAATAAGCTCACCATTCCTCATGATCGGTGCTAAGACGCTCACGAGCGCCGTGCCATACTTTTTAGATGGATACACGCCTTTCACAAAGGTATCTGTACGTCCAAATGAAAATTCATCCCAGAACTGATACGACTCACCGACCTCATCTGAATTAGTAGAAGCAATAACACTTCATTTTGTATCAAGTATATTTATCTCAACCAAGTTTCGCACTGCTGGCAATTTATTATTCCTCAAGTGATTCGTTAGTTCAGTGGGAGTACACCCAGGTAACTTCTCTGAGATAAAGTAGGTGCAGTCGTTAATTTTTCCATCTGAAGCAGTGCCCAAGATCCTATTTTTGAGCATACTAAAATACGTCTGAATATGCAGCTCTTTATTCTGCGAAATATCTTCAAGATGTTGAAAAACAAGATTGTACTGCAATCGGAACGTAAGCAGGTAGAAAGTCCCGATAATAAGTACCGGAAAAAATGTACTGACAAAGAGGTAAAGCAGAAACGTTCGTTTATTTTTCTTGTGCAGCACTGCAGATATAGAAGTTGTGGTACCTATGGGACCGATCTTACTTAACAGTAGCATCTCTGCGATGTGTTAGTCTATTAGCAATCAGTTTACCACAACCAACCAGTGAACCAACCATAACTGCCCAGTCACTCGTTACCTGCAGAATCGGCAACCAGTACCAGCCGCGAGGTGCAGCCTTGTAGTTCTTTTTAATCGCCCAGACTGAGTACACACCTAGTACGAATACAGCAAAAAAAAGTGTGGCACGTGTCACATGCTGCAAAAACCCGGCTACTATGAGCACAGCTCCGAACAGATACCGCAGAAAGATCAGAATCACTTTGGGTCGCACAATTCCGCTATAGATATCACCACGAGCAAAGCGAAAGATCATGTACACAAATGAAGTCAGCGTTACTCTTGGGAACCACTGCACCACTGCCGTACCACAAAAACCAATGGGGATATTTTTCTTCATCAGTGCATGAGCGAAGGCGTAGTCTTCAGTGTCTGAGAGCGCTTCATTAAATCCACCGACACGCTGCCACGCCGCTTTCGTAAACAAAAGTGAGCGAGTTGCCGGTAGAAATCTTTCTGCTTGTACGTTGTTCGGTTGTACAAGTGTATATGCTGCTGACGCTTCGCTAAAGGGCGTTGTAACAACTTGTGCGTAGTATCCGGCTATAACTGGCTTCTGTTGTACTTGCCATGCGTTCACTAGTTCTGTTAACCACTTTGGTTCAGGCAGACAGCCCGCATCTGTACAGGCAATAAGCTCTGTCTCTGCTAACTGACATGCAGTATTTCTCCCGATACTTCTGTTCCCTTTTTGAGTGCGTACCAAGACTGGAAATGAAGAAACTACTGACTTAATACAGGAAAGTGTCCTATCAGTAGAACCACCATCAACAATGATGACTTGGCTCGGCTGATAGGTTTGTTTTTGCAGTGCTTCAAGAAGGCCCACAATAGTTTTTTCTTCATTAAAAACAGTGACGATAACGGTAACAAGTGGTTGCGCTGACGAGGACTGCTTCATGTGTTTCCCCACAGCTTCAAATACTGTTCAGCTACGCGCCGCCAAGTATAGTTTTGTAGCTCCATACGAAGTTCTACTGCATCTTTTCTGGCTTTTCCTGGGCGTTTGAGTACAGCAACTGCCCGCTCAAGTACTGCAGCTGTATCACTTCCCGTAATGAGAAATTCAGCCAGCGGGAATGAGCGCACATACTCTTTTTTTAGGTCGCTTGTTGCCAGTGCAATCACTTCTTTTCCCTGTGCCAGTGCTTCAAACAGTGAGAGATACGAGGCGGCACAAACGATGTCAGCGTTAACCATGTACTCACCCGGATTACTCACCATACCCGTTACTCTGCCCACTTTTTCGCACTCACTTCTTAGCGAGCCGTCACCCACCCAAGTGATACTGCATGTTGGAATGTGTGCCTGTATGTGCGTGAACAACGCACAGTACTCACTGATGTCATTCTCACGTTCTAACCGCCCTAAAAATACAATATGCGGAACATTTTCAGAAGCACGAGCGGGCAACTTTTTTGGAAGTTCGACGCCCCCGTACAGCACGAGCGAAGGTGTGTCCCAATAAAACTTTTGAATGTAGTCACCAATATGGATTGTCTGCAGTGAAGCTTGTGCTGCTATAAATCGGTGCACTTTGTGAGCGGGAGGAACAGGGAACTTGCCCTCCCAACCATGAAACGTAGTGTAATACTTGTGTGCGATGCAGATCCACAGCGGTGCTAGCCACCATGCGACATCGTGCGCATGAACAACATCTGCCGTACAGAACAGTTGTGCGTGCAAAAAAATCCACTTCCAGACACTCACTTTTGAGTGCTCAGCCACCGGCATTCTATACACTTCAATCCCCTCATACTTTTCACTCAACTTTTGAGACGGATGCGTTTGAACAGTCACAACACTTACCGTGTGCCCTCCTGCAATGAGCACTTTCGATATGGAAAGTACGTGGGTTTCAACACCGCCAGTGTTTGGCCAAAATCGAGGCGTGCAAAAAACGATCTTCATTACTTTTTTTGTGCTACGACACAACAGTTACTTGCTCCTAAAAAGCGACACAAAAATTCATCAACCGTGTGAAAGAGTGGGATGAGTGGCCCTCTGATGAGCCAGATAACTCTATCTAAGTGAAGAATAAACAGTAGGTTCCTCAGCGGGCTTTCGGTTGCATGAAGTGACACTATAGTAAATCCTGCAGCAGTTATTTTTTCTCTCAGCTCTGGCTGTGTGTAACGGCGCAAGTGCCCAACTTCTGCATCAAACTTTTTATACAGCGGAGTTTCTGCAAGCACTGTATCTGAGAGTGGAGTTGAGAGAATCAGCACACCACCTGGTTGCAGGTTATGATATAGGAGCGATAAAAACTCTGTGTCATCTGGAATGTGTTCAACTACTTCACAACAAATAATCACTGAAAAATCTGCTAGTTTCTGTGAGAGTTCGCCCACAAAAAAATGAGCGTTGCTACTGCCAGTTGCTCGGCCTGCTGCAGTTGCCAGTGCGATTGCTCGCTCTGAAATATCAAGCCCCACCACTGAGCGGGCATACTGAGCGGCGAATAAGCTCAGTGTTCCTACACCACAACCAACATCGAGCACGGTCGGACAGTTTAGGCTGGTCACCACTCTGCGAATGAGCGGCGCAAGGTAGTAGTAGGTAAAGTTCTTTTTAGAAAGTATCTTCGAGTAAGCACCGTTTTTTTTGTGGTAGGAGTCGTAGAACTGAGTTAGGAGCTGCATACTGCTATTGTACCTTACTTGTAACCCGCCAGTAATTTGTCTTCAATGGTATACTACTACCCTATGGATCGCACTCATTTCTGGCAACCACTCACCGAACCAATCATCGGACTTTCACCAATGGACGGCATGACCGACCATCCATTTCGTGTCATAACAAAGAAGTATGGCAACCCGACGTGCATGTACACCGAGTTTACATCAGTTGAAGGGATCTGCCACGGTGCAGAACGACTGCTCAGAGAGTTTCTCTACGCTGCGAGTGAACGACCAGTCATTGCACAGATTTACGGCACCACTCCTGACTACTTCCGACAGACAACTATTCTACTCTGCCAGCTTGGTTTTGACGGAGTCGATATTAACATGTGCTGCCCTGCTAAAAACGTGGCGCACTCAGGTGCTGGAGCAGCACTCATTAAGAATCCAGATCTAGCGGTAAAGATCATTCGCGCCGTACAGCAAGGTGTTTCTGAGTGGGTGAATGGGGCCGATGTTTCAGACTGTGAAGATCTCAGTCCTGAGATCCAACGAGTCGTTACAGAGCGCACACGGGAGCTCTTTCCGGAAGGTAGGCAACGTTTTTCAGTTCCTGTCAGTGTAAAAACACGAGTGGGCTTTGACGCTCCTGTTGTTCAGTCGTGGATTCCAACTTTACTAGAAACAGAACCCGCAGCAATTGCGCTACATGGACGAACGCTGAAGCAACAGTACAGTGGACTTGCAGACTGGGATCGCATCGGCGAAGCGGCAGAACTGGTGCGCGGAACGAACACAAAGATCTTGGGTAACGGCGATGTTGATAGCTACGCGACAGCACTGCAAAAAATTAAGACTTATGGATTGTCCGGTGTGCTCATTGGACGAGCCGCCCTCGGGAATCCCTTTGTGTTTCAAGAGAAACCCGTGAAGCACTCGATCTTTGCCATTGCACTTGAGCACGCACAGCTGTATGAAAAAACATTTTCACACGCTGAAAAATACAACTTTTTACCGATGCGCAAACACCTTGCCTACTACGTGCGCGGCTTCCCCAACGCTGCTGAGACACGCACCAGGCTAGTTCTCTCACAAAGTGCGGCTGAAGTTGCCCAGATTTTGACAGACTTTCAGCTTATTGAGTGATATAATTACCCAAGCAGTACTCAAGGTCGCATAGCTCAGTTGGTTAGAGCGCACGATTCACATTCGTGAGGTCGAAGGTTCGAGCCCTTCTGTGACCACCTACTTCATGATACGCTAGACCAATGCGCTTTCGAGTTCTCTTGCTCTTCACTTTTTTCTGTACCTTTTTTGTGTATGCCTCGTCGTTTTTCAACCCGTTTATCTGGGATGATGAACAGTTTATCTACAAGAACGTGTACGTGATTCATGCTGACGTAGTAAAAATCTTTACAACAAATACTGTTGCTGGAGCAAGCGTTGTGAGCAACTACTACCGACCGCTCACGACCCTCACTTTTGCGCTCGATTACGCCCTTTGGGGAAAGAATCCGTTTGGTTTTCATCTAACAAACACCTTTTTACATGCAACTGCAGCTGTCCTTGTGTCACTAGTTGTATTTGCACTTACCAAGCGAAAGAAAACTAGCTTTTTTATTGGCCTATTGTTTGCCGTACATCCACTGCAAACGGAAGCAGTCACATACATCAACTCACGAGGTGACTCGCTTTCTGCTATCTTCACACTGCTCAGTGCGCTCTCATTTTGGTGCGTGCTACAGAAAAAACACGTTTCTATTTCGATCTACAACGAATGCTTTACAGTTGCAACTCGTTTTTTTGCTGTACTCTGTCTCTGTTTTGCAGCTGCAAGTATCCTTTCAAAAGAGATCGGGATTGCGGGTTTGAGCATCCCATTTTTACTCTTTTTTCACACAATATTTAAGGACAATCCGAGGAAAGTACTAGTTAAAAAAATTTTCACACAGTATAGAAGTGCAGTACTAACGCTGCTGAGTCTCAGCACACTTGCGGTTGGCTACTTGCTCCTCAGAGCAACGGTACTGAACTTTGATCACAGCTTTAACTTCTATACAAATAACTCAGTATATGCAGAAAGTGTCGTTGTGCGTTTAGCAACTTTCTCGCGCGTGCTCTGGACGTACTTCCGTCTCATCTTTGCTCCTTTTTTATTACATATGGAACGAGACCAAGAAACTATCACTTCACTTTTCTCATTTTTGCCTCTCGTTACGCTGCTCTTCATTGTTCTTCTCAGTTCTCTGAGTTTTTACCTTCTGCGTGCAAAGAAAAATGCACGTGCGCTTCTCGGACTTGGTTGGTTTTTCATTCTCTTAGCACCTGTTTCTGGAGTCATTGCCATCAATGGTGTGCTCTACGAACACTGGTTATACCTACCGCAAGTTGGTGTGTACATCTGGATTGCCGCGATGATTGAAGCGTTTGTTCCCGCTTCGTGGCAACAAAAACTTTCTCGATTTGCTGTAGTAGTGTTGTTTTTTATCTGCATTATTTTTTCAGGACTCACTGTGTATCAAAATTATGTATGGGGAGATACAATTCGATTTTATACGTACACGCTTGGACATGCAAAATCGCTGCGGCTTTATAATAATCTCGGCATGGCATACGCAGATGCAAAGAGATATGACGAGGCACTTGCTGCATACACACACGCACAGGAGATTGATACAACACAACCAGTTGTGTACTACAACAAAGGGAATACCTACGTCGCACTACATGACCTAGAGCAAGCTGTTGCAGCGTACAAGAGTGCCATCACTGCAGACAAAAACTTTTTCTATACCTATGCGCCGCTCATTCAAGTACTCATGCAACAAAAAAAATATGTTGAAGCAGAAATGTATGTACGCTCCGCGTTGCAACTCTTTCCAAGTGATCCACAGTTTTATCTGCTTGGATTAAAACTTGCTGCTGTCCAAAAGAATGTACAGCTTGCGACAGATATCTCACAGCAAGCGCGTGCCAACACAAGTAATGCTGCGTTTCTGAAGTCGGTTGATACGGCTGCACAAAGCGTGCTACACCCAACGCTACAGTAAAGACAAGAATTGCTCCTATACTCACTGCATGCAGAAACTTCTGTCCTTGCTTTCTCAGCTGCTGCTCATCGTATTTTTCCCTCCTGTGTGTGTTGTATGTAAAAAGTTTGGTCACCTGCTCTGTGCAGAGTGTCTCAGCACCTGCAGTTTTTACAATCGTCAGTGTGCACTCGACCTGCAAATCACCAAACTCCCAGTGATTGCGACCACCTACTTGAACACAGAAAGTACTCGCATTATCTCTGCTTTTAAGTACTCCCACATACACGGTCTTGGGCAGTATATTGCACAAGCCATGTTTGAGCACACAACGCTGCCGAGTATTGATCTCGTTACATTCGTGCCACTGCATGCTGAGAAACGTGCGCGGAGAGGATTTAATCAAGCTGAGTGCATAGCCACTGCGCTTGCCAAACACTTGGCCGTTCCTTGCTGTGCACTTCTTGAACGGGGCGCACCTGCAGCAGTGCAGGCATCACTGAAACACAAAAATGAACGTATGAAAAACACAAAGCAACTTTTCTCACTTCTGCCACAAGCTGAGAATAGAGACAAGGCACTCAGAGTCCTACTGATTGATGATATCTGTACAACGGGAGCAACACTCGGTGCATGTCACACAGTACTCAAAAAACACGGTTTCACTGAAGTGTATGGGGCAGTATTTGCTCACGGACAATAAAAAAAGCGTGGCAGGAACCTGGCACGCTTCAGTGTGGAGATGAGGGGGAATGACCCCCTGTCCGTAAAAATAGACTAACATCATCTACAGGTGTAGGCTTTTTATTAGATAGCTGCTGTGGCAGTAAAAAAGACAAACTGTCTCAGAGCACTGCTCGTCGTTAAGTCTTGTGCGTACCCCGATAAGCTAAAAGTACGCTGTCACAGTGGCTAAGGTTTTCACCTAATCTGCTCCACCACTGAGAGAGCGAGACTAAATGCCGCGTTATGCTACCAAAGGTGCGTAACTTGGAGTTCCAAACATGTCGTATGCAAAAGCATTGACCTTGTTAGAAACTTTGCTGATCATTGAATTGACAGCTATTGTTTAACTCTTTTTAACGTCTCTGAGTTAAAGACGACCTGCAGATGTTAATGTACATTCACGTCAAAGCAATACATCCCCACGTGATACTAATAGTATACAATACTTACTCGAGAAAGGCAAAAGATATGAGAGTTGGCGTACTTGATTCAGGCAGAGGCGGCATGAGTGTGCTCGCTGCACTAGAGAAGCACTTCCCCACATTCGCCTTTGTGTACTACGCTGATACCGAGAATGCACCGTACTCAGAAAAGTCAGTAACATTTCTTGAAGAACGTGCCCGAGTACTCTCTCGCTTTCTTATCAAAGAAAAGCAGTGCGATGTCGTTATCTTTGCCTGTAACACCCTCACCGTAACAGGTCTTTCCGCCGCCCGTGCTGCGTTCCCAGGTGTCCCCTTTATCGGCACTGTTCCGCCGGTTAAGTTGGCTGCAGACTCACTTCCCCAGGGCAGCACCCTACTCGTACTTGCAACAAAGAATACGGTGCAGAGTGAGTACCTTCAAAAGCTCATCGCTGATACTGCACCAGCTGCTTCGTTCATTCTTGAGGGCAGTACCACACTTGTTACTGCAATTGAGAAAAATATCCCAGCAGAAATTACTGCTGAACTAGTCCGTATCCTCGTGCCACACAAAGGAAAGATAGACGGCGTAGTCATTGGCTGCACGCACTTTTCATTTGTAACTGCTGAGATTACACAGTTGCTTGGTGCACACGTTGGTATCTTTGAGCCACAAGACGGTATAGTGCGACGATTAGCTGCTCTAACTCAGGACGCGCCTACGAGTACTCACTGAGGAAACACTACTTTTTTGAGTGGTGCAGGTGACCCAGTACGTACTGAGCACCGATAACCAGTGGTAACCACAAAACTGCATAGACAACTACCCAGATGAGTAATCTGCCAATGGCGCCAGTTGCTCCACCCAGTGATCTAAATGCATCTTTAACTTCTTCAACTAGAGAAATATGCGCAGTTGGATCAAAGTATCGAGCAGAATCTGCAGCGGTGATGCTCATCGTTGCGTACTCAACTCGCTCTGCGACAGCAGCTTGTGACTGTTCAGCACTCTTGAGTTGTCTATTTAAAATCTCAAGCTCGTACTGCAAACGCTTCTTTTCGACATCAGTTTTTGCAGCTGCAATTGCTGCTTCTTTAGTGATGATATCTTTTTTAAGATCATCAATCGTGTTGACAACAGATACTTGTTGGGCAGTTATGTCTTGAGACTGCACTGACTCATCAACAACACGGTCTGCTTTTGCGGTAATCTCTTGTGTTGCAGCTTCAAAGCGAGCGACAGGAACTTTTGCAACCAGTGAAGCAGACGTCATACCTCGTGAGCTCTGCAGTGAGTAACTCAGTACTGTTCCACCGATACTAGAAATATATGCTTTTGTTTCTTTCATGTAGTCGGCCACAGAAGCTGTCACAACGCCGTGACTTGAGTAGACTTCTTGAACACGATTTACAACATTGAGCGCATCACCGGAGTTTCTGTACATGAGCATACTGCCACCATATGCTGGATCAACCATCATGTCATTTATTGGGGCAGACTTTGCCATCATTGCAGTACCGACTTCAGTACTCTGCATCATTGGCATGATACCTGTTTCACCAGAAAGGCGGGTGTGAGCAGTGCGAGCAATCGTTAAGAGTGCTGCAACAATTGCGAGTGTAAACACGGTGAAGACTACTTTTTTATTCATGACACCTCCTCAAAATAACTGAGTACAGCATACCACAAACTGATGAGCTTAGTCACTTTGCTCTTGTGCGCGTAAGAACTCCATGACTTTTGCAGTGTAGACTTCTCGAGGTTTACTGCCGTCAGCAGGGCCAACCATCCCAGCCGCGTATAACTGATCTAAAATACGCGCTGCGCGGTTGTAACCCACCGAGAAGCGTCTTTGAATGAGCGACGAAGAGCCTTTCCCCTCTGAAGCAACGAACTGGGCAGCTTCAATGAAGAGTTGATCCCTTTCTTCGCCATCGCCAGATCTGTCAGAACCACCACCCGTGTTCACTTTATACTTGGTGGTAATTTCTTCTTCGTAGTGTGGTTGTTGGCCTTGTGCCTTAATAAACGCAATTAGCCTACCAATTTCTTTATCTGAGACATACGTACCCTGGATACGCTGCGCTTTTGCCTGATCTGGAGGGATAAATAACATATCTCCTTTACCAAGCAATTTTTCTGCACCTGGAGTATCCAAGATAACCCGAGAGTCCATCATCGATGAGACGTTAAACGCGATACGACCAGGCACGTTTGCTTTAATAAGACCAGTCAAGACGTCCACAGACGGGCGCTGCGTTGCCAACACTAAGTGAATACCCACAGCCCGAGCCATCTGCGCAATTCTCGTAATACACTCTTCAACTTCTGCAGGGGCAAATAACATCACGTCAGCTAACTCGTCGATGACGATGACGATACTCGACATTGCGGTATGCCCTGCCAACTCGTTGTAACCGGTGATATTTTTAACGCCGACTTCAGCTAACTGTTTGTACCGAGAGTCCATCTCTGCAGTTGCCCACTTTAACGCAGAGACAACTTTTTTAGGCTCAACGATAACTGGGGTAAGTAAGTGTGGAATGTCGTTGTATCCAGTTAACTCAACGCGTTTTGGGTCGACCAGAATAAACTTTACTTCTGAAGGACTTGCTCTAAAGAGCATCGAGCACATGAAGGTATTAATCGACACAGACTTACCTGAACCAGTTGAACCTGCGATGAGCAAGTGTGGCATCTTGGCGATGTCCATTACCACCGGTTGACCTGCCACATTGATACCAAGTGCGGTAGCGAGTTTAGAAGGATGCTTCTTCATAATTGGAGAGGACAGCATCTTGCGAAGGGTGACATACTGCGCTGAGTAGTTTGGCACTTCAACACCCACCAGTGATCGCCCTGCGATTGGCGCTTCAATACGAATTTGTCCTGTTGGTGCCGCCAATGCAAGCGCGAGATCTGTCGCTAAACCGGTAATCTTTGAGAGTTTTGTTCCACGAGCAATTTCGAGTGCATACTGCGTAACTGAAGGGCCGTAGTTCACTTCTTTAACTTCAGCACGAATGCCAAATGATTCGAGTGCTCCTTCAATGGTTTGTGCATTCTTCTTCACGTCACCACGATCAGCTTCACCTCCCTCAGACTCTTCAAGTAAACTCAGTGGTGGATACTCCCAGATCACATTCGAGGTATTTGGGGTGAGACTCTCTGACATTTCTGCATCAGCATGCGGCACAGAACTGAGCTTCTTTAAGTCAAGTTGTACATGTGCAGCAGCTGCACCCTGAGTACTTGGTGCCACCTCTTCTTCATCTACAGGATCATCTTCAGTGCTGCCGGTGTTAATATCAAAGCCCTTTTTCTTACCAAACGGCAGTGAAATTCCTGGCAAGCCGAACCGAGACTTTTTGCCGTCTTCTTGTCCTTCTTCACTGGCTTCTTTGACTGCCGGAGCTGGTTGTTTACTGGCAATAAACTCGAAGACTTCTGCCATAGACAGTTGCGACATAATGAGCAACCCCGCCACAAGAATGGCAATAAATAACACTGCAGCACCAATTGGAGTGATAAGAAGGCTAATATTCAAGAAGGTTTTTTCACCAATCGCGCCTGTTTTTAAGAGCCCCATCGTCCCCACGAGAAGCAGCATTGAGCCAAGCAACACGTGCGGTTGCGACCATGACCACTTGGTGCGGAACATCACTAAACCAGCGGCAATCGAGATGAACGGTATGAGGAGTGTTGAGATGCCAAAGTAGGTTGACAGAAACGTGTTGACTGCCTGCAGCAAGACCCCTTGACCTGAAAAAGACAAGATTACCAAGACACCAAGTGCAATGAAGATAAGCGCGATAATCGAGTGAATCGTTTCGGTGCGCAAGTGCAGTGCTAGTGGGTTTTTTCGTTTCCGTGGCATACAAAAAATTTCAATACTATAGGATATAACATATTTCTACCCTACACGTCAAGTATGACAGCGACAATCAGTGGTTCTCTCTTGATTATCTTGTATAACTTGCGTGCCAAACGCTTCTCGATCGTGCGTTTGATGTCATCATCTTTTGTACGATCACCTTGCTCGGCAATGATCTCAGCAACGGTCTGCTTCATAAACTCGATCACTTCTTGAGCTTCACGCATAAAGATAAAGCCGCGTGAAACAACAGTCATGTCGCGGAGCAGAAACTCATTTTTGTGTCGAGGAATGACCACGACGACCATGCCTGCTTCAGAGAGCGCGCGTCTATCTGAGAGCACAACTGGGCCGACATCACCAACTCCAAGACCATCAACAACTTGTGGCTGCAGTGTTAAGCGATCAATACTGCGAACATTTCCATCACTAAAGCCGATTATTTCTCCCGAATCAGGAAGCAGCACTTGATTCTCGTGCATAGCCCCACTCTCTATTACTGCCTGGCTAAACAAGTATCTGTGACGGTCTGCACCACCAATTGGTAAGACATATCTTGGTTGTACCCAACTGAGCAAGCGAAGTTGTTCTGGTTTGCTGGCATGTCCTGAGCTATGAATTGTGGGTGAAATATCTGGATAGACAACATGGACACCGGTGCGGAAGAGCTCATCAATGGCAGCGAAGTACGCTAGTTCGTTACCAGGGATGACATCGGCTGAGAAAACTACCATGTCTGTTTTCTTGATCTGTAAGACTGGATGCTCACCAGAGATAGCACGCATCAGTGAAGAGCCTTCTTGACCTTGACTGCCTGCCACAATCACACACAGCTCTGAATCGCGGTAGTTACTCATGTCTTTCTTGTCAACGAAAGTACCATCCTTCATGTGTAGTTTTTTGAGATCAAGTGCTGTGGCAACGTTCTGCTCAACTGATCTACCCACAAAGACAACTTTTCTTCCGACACTCTCGGCAGCATTTACGACTTGTTGAATTCGGTGAATATGTGAACTCATCAGCGTCACGATGTGTTTGCCAATAGTTCGTTTTTGCAGTGCCATGAGTTCTGGACCCACTGCTGACTCGCTGGGGGTTGGTTCTGAACGCTCAACTCTCAGTGAGTCGATGTTCATACAGAGAACGCCCTCTTTTCCGATAGCACGAATGAGCGCTTCATCAGTTTTAATACCGTCAATTGGGGCATCATCAAGCTTGAAGTCACTGCCGTGATAGATAATTCCTTCTGGAGTGCGGATAACAACATGGCGAGTATCTGGCACTGAGTGGGTAACAGGAATCAGTTGGAAACTAAAGTACTCACTTACTTTTACAACTTCTGTGTTAGAAACTACTGTTACTTTTCGCATGACACCACTATCACTCATACGGGTTTCCGCAAACTTTGCGGTTAGTGGCGAGCCGTACAGTGGGAACTCTGGCAGGTGAGGGAAAATATACGGAGCAGCTGCAATGTGATCATCGTGCCCATGACTAAAGATTAAGCCCACAATTTTTTTACCAGCTTCAAGCTGCGTGAGAATGTAGCGAACATCAGGAATGAGCACATCGACACCCGGCATATACGAATCGGGAAAACCAATACCGCAGTCTACGAGCAGCATCTCATCTTCGCACTCGTACACATACATGTTTTGTGTGACATTTCCCATCCCACCAAGTGCAACCATCTTTACTGTGTACATACTAGTCCTTAAATAACTGGATATTTATCCCCCAGTTTTTCATTTTAAATCTACTACTAATTTTCTCAAAAAAGTTCTGTGCTCGCTCTGATTTGTAACTAAAAAGCGAGAGTGCTACCAGTGTTGCAAAGATCATAAAGCTCCACCAGAACAGCCCAGTTTGTAACTGAAATGGTGGAACAAGCCAGAAGTACAACGCCGCATGCAGCAAGAAAAACATACCAAAGAAAAGCTTGATGAGTCTTGTAAAGTTAGCACCCTCTTGGCGCGGATCAGAGATGAGAAGAGTAACAAAAGTGAAAATTCCTGTGACAACTCCTGCTATAGCCAATAGGGCAATTGCGGTCTTACTTTCAGTAACATTGAGCGGTAAAAATACGTTCACAACAGACACAACCGTCAGGAGAAGCATCGCGCCAACATACATCACAATGTGACTGAGCCATAAGTGAAAAAACTCTGAGTGCGCAAATAAATCATGCAGTGGATCATTCATAACTTTGCGGTTAAAACTAGCTGTGAGTGAGTGAATAACCACAAAACTAAAGATGTAGAAACACAACACACTCAGAGCGGTATCAACGATAAAGAGCTCTGCAGGTGTCACACTACTCCCCAACTCACTGCGCAGTAAAAAGTATACAAACGTCTTGAGCCAAATAAATAAGAATGGAGCGATCACAAATGCATAGAAAAACTGCACCAGATCGAACTTCAGGAACTCCCGCTTCCCATTGTGCCGATAAATAAGCACGGCACTCACAACAGCAAACATCGGAACGAGTAGTAAAAAGACAAACATAGTTCTTCCTTTAGTATTGGGGCAGGAAGATTTTACGATTTTCCTTGGTCAGAATGACTTCTGGGTATCCCCGCTCGACAATGATGCGCGCAACTTTGCGCACTGCACCTTCGAGCGTTCTTTGTAAGGTACGAATACCCATGTCATACCCTAACGGCCGTACAATCAGTGGCCATAAGTCGTCATCCATCCTGAACTGCTCAGGTCTGAGCCCAGCCTTTTTCAATAAATCTGGTAGGACATACTTCTGTGCGATAACGATCTTCTCCTGGTCAGTATATGACGGCATACTGATTTTTTCCATACGATCCATGACAGCTGTAGCGATATCAGTTGTATTATTTGCCGTTGCGAGGAAAATTGCATGCGAGAGATCAATCGGATAATCGATGTATGCATCGCGGAAGTTGTGATTCTGGGCAGGGTCAAGTAGTTCGACTAAGACACCCATGATATCTCGGTTTGCTTCTTTTGCTACCCGGTCAATTTCATCTAAGAGAAAAAT
>CAYMVN010000003.1:0-11072 GCA_964394125.1 uncultured Pseudomonadales bacterium
GCGTGCGGATGGAGGTGTTGTGTGTGGGTGTGTGGCAATCACAGTAAGTAAGTTCACCGGAACAGTACAGTTGGTGACAAGAGTCATCACTGGCACGGAGCCGAATGAGCTTTCAGCATCTGTTTCAGTTCAAAATAGCCCGCAATTGGGCGTATTGTTCAGTAGCAGAGCAAACAATCTGACACTAGAGGGGAATCCGGGAACACCAAGCAATAACTCTGAATCCCTGTATTACTGGTTTGATGCGCAAAGTCAAAAGCTTACAAACCTGAGTAAACAAGTGACTGACAAAGGCTACTGTTCAGTAACGAGAGAACTTGACTGGTACATTTGTACTAGGTATACAGATATTTCCTCAAACAGGGTAAACAATCTGTATCTGTATAACAAGATGACCCATGAGGATATTCTTGTTACACACAAACTTGATGGGAGTCCACTTAATGAGAGGGCAAGTTTAGACACTCTCACAGCATCTCTTTATTTAGTTAGTGATGCTGCAGACTACGTAGTTTTTGAATCTGATTCTGCAGAGCTTGTGGCAAATGATACAAACAATGCACGCGATGTGTTTCGCTTTGAGCGAGCAACCGGCAAGATCATTCGAGTTTCGCTGACTGCTGCAGGAACACAAACTCAGTACTGGACAAGTGATGGTAGGATTTCAAATGATGGACAGTCAGTTTACTACTATTCTGAATACAATCTTGGATTTCCTACAGGCGACAAGAATGCTGACGTCTATGTTTATCATGTGCCTACGAACAGTGTTCACTCACTTTCCAAAGATGCCGATGACACTGCACTACCACCCTACATGGACTACACATTTAGGAATGTGGCTTCAGTTTCTCGTGATGGGAAGTTTGCTGTTATTCATGGTTATAATGGTTGGTCAACTCGATACTATCTTTACGACTTCACATTAGATAAATTGGTTGCACAACTGCCGTATGGAGGTAGGATTTCAAGCGATGGCAAATTGCTGTTTAGTGCTACCAAATCTTCGCTTTTCATGTCTTCGACCGAAGACCCGCTCAACGTTACTTCGATTGGTCCGACTGGTTTTGACTTGACGCTAACTACTCTCAATCCTTCAGCAGATGGACGTTACTTGATTTTCAGTTCTTATGCAGGAGGATGGATGGGTGTTAAAAAAACCTTTAACAATAACAACGTTTACCTCTGGGACAGACTCGGCCCCAGTTACAGTATCTCTGGCACTGTCCAAGGAGCGGGGCAGAACAATCTGTATGGCAGCATGCTTTACTCAGGCGGTAACTTTCCTGAGGAAAGAAGTGTGCCCATCATCAATGGCGCGTACTCAATCACTCACCTGATTACCGGCACGTACACCATTACCCCAGTGGTATATGGTGTCACCATCACAACTGGCAGTAAGGTTGTGTCACTTCCTCCCAGTGCAAAAAATGTCGATTTTGTTGTTGGCAATGCATACTTTTCTCTCTCCGGTCGGGTAACTGACCAGTTAGGGAACGGTGTTGCCGGAGCAATCGTCTCAGATTACGGCTTCACGACAACAACCGCGAGTGATGGAAGCTACACACTTCCTAATCTGGCGCGGGCAGTACACCCTGTCTTTGTTTACCTTCCTGGTTCAAGTAAGCACTTCATGCCGAAAGAGCGGGAAGTCGTTCTCGACTCGAACAAGACCGGTATTAACTTCACCGAGCAAGTTCCTGTCGTGCTCATTCCAGGAACCGGAGCAAGTCTCAACTATCCCTGCTTCATCACTGGCGCACTCTGCACAAACAACCAGTACACGCAACGTCTGTGGGACTGGGTGCCATCAATAGGAAAGTACTACGAGCCACTGCTCACTCAACTGCGTGATGCAGGCTACAAAGACGATGAAGGATATCTCACTGTCTTTCACTACGACTGGCGCAAGCCAGCCAGTGACAATGCGGTACTCTTGAGAGAGCGTATCGTATATATCAAGCAAAAGACTGGTTCTTCAACTGTCGACATCATCGGTCACAGCCAAGGTGGTTTGGTTGCTAGAGAGTACATCCAAAGCTCAGCATATCAAGCTGACGTACGGAAGTTGTTCTTAGCTGCCACACCAAATGAAGGAAGCCCAAAAACCTATCTTTTCTGGGAGTCGGGGCTGACCCCGGTCACTGAAAATAAGTGGGCTGATGCGGCTATCACAGTCATGCTCAGCAGCGTGTACTTAGATGAAGGTGAGACACTTGCAACGATGTTTCGCAGAGTCTTCCCCAGTTTTCAGTTACTGTTGCCGACGTATCCCTACCTCACACGGAATGGGACACTCGTCGATACCAGCACGCTGACTCTGCAAAACCCACGGTTAGCAGAGCTGAACGGGGGAGTTAACACACTCTACAGTAAAGTTGCAGTCTACACACTGGTTGGCACTGGCGTCAGCACAAAAGAAGGGCTCTCCATCACAGCCGCACGACCAGGCAATACAGTCTGGCCAGATGGCTCTGTTGAAGAAGTTCACTTCAGTACCAGTGGTGACGGCACTGTGCTACTGCGAAGCGCACAGTTGACTGGAGCAGCCAGTGAAAAAGTCGTAACAAGTGCACACACGGATATTCTTGAGTCACCTGAATCTCAAAGCTTTATCTTTGCTACACTCGGTTTGAACCCACCCACAGGAGCAATTGCTGCACGTGGTCTGTACACGAGCTCTGAGCCAGAGATTCTCTACATTGCCATCAGTGGCACTGTGGGAGTCACTGTTACAAACAGTCTGGGGCAGAGCATCAGCCAGAGTGCAAGCACAATTGCTGGCGCAGAGTATATCTTTGAGGCAGGCAATCCCAAACAGATGGTCATGATTCCCGGACACACCGGGAACTACACCATTACCGTGGGGAGTGCTACGCAGACTGACTACAAAATTGGAGTGTTCTCGACAGATGAGATTGACTCCACTGTAGCCCAGAATAGCTTTGAACTCTGGAGCACAACGAGCGCAACTTCTGAACCTAACCTGAGTGACAGCTTTACTGTAACTGAGGAAGGGACGAAGATTGAGCCAGTGACCGAGGAGGTTGAAGTTAGCAGTCGCATCTATCTGCCGCTAATCAGTAGATAGAATTGACATAGTACGATGTATAGAACCAAAAACCCCTGCCAAGTGCAGGGGTTTTTTACTTTTCAAGTTAAGAGTTGGTTATGGGAGACAAATATAATACTCACCAGTACCTGCATTAGCAGTGTCATCACATAAAAAGTCTTTAACACCTATTAAATCTGAAGGTAAACCTGCACCTGCAGTACCACATCTTGCTTGCGCTTCAGTTTTAAATGCTTGAGATTGTGGAATAAAGCAAGCATACGTACTATCACCTTGTTGCCCTCGATTGAATAAGAATAAAGGTCTGGACTTTGCACTTGTAATTCTACTTACGAATGTTGATTTTAACTCTTGAGTACCTTCTGGAGATGGACAAGCAGACCCAGATAATGCATCAGCACTTGAGACTCGATTTAAAAAGTGGCAAGCAACTGTACCACCCGCGCCGTCATCAACAGTAACTAATGGACCAGCAATATCGACTTGCACTGGAGAGCCAATATTATTGGGATCTTCAAGCTTTAAAGTAGTCACACTTGCATCAGCAACCCAAGGGAAAAACCCCTTAAAAGCATTATATCTATCTATGGCACTAATCAGCTGCTCAGCATCAGATCTCGTACCGGTATCACGACCTCTATTGATCTGTTCAACTGGATTAATCGCAGACAACACAGCTGTTGCCAAGATACCAAGAATCGCAATAACGATCAACAACTCAATCATGGTAAAACCTGATTGGGCTTTTTTCCTGAGTGTTGTTAATGAAGACAATCCAATCATAATACGCTTCCTTTTCCTTGTATCTCTCTACACTATAGTGCTTTTTACTCCTCAAATGCAATACCTACTTTACTTTTAGAACTGACTTGTCAGGTTATAGATCGGCATAATCACCGCGATCACCATTGCACCCACACCAATTCCCAGCACAATCATGATCAGTGGCTCGATAGCCGTCGTCAGGTTCTTGATAGCTTGTTCACTTTCTTGTTCAAAGTACTGCGCCAGCTTTCCGAGCACCTCATCAAGCTTTCCTGTTTCTTCACCAACAGCCATCATCTGAAAGAGAATAGGGGGGAACTCTTCGTGCGCAGCCACTGCTTTTGAGAGCGGCACACCTTTCTCAATTTGCTTCGTTGCACTTTCAAGTGCTTCACGGTACACGGTGTTACTCACACCCTTGGTAACAATTTCCATCGCCTGCAAGAGTGAGATACCGGCACCCAGCAGCAGCGAGAGGGTACGGGCAAACTCAGTCAGAGCAATCTTTTGAATTAACACACCCATAATTGGCACCTTCAGTAAGAAGCGGTCGTAGGCACGGCGGCCCACTTTTGTTGCCACCCAGCGGCGGAAGAGCATGTAGCCACCAAAGGCACCACCCACCACTACCCACCAGAATGTCACCATGAAGTTTGAGATTCCCATCAGCACACGGGTCGCAGTTGGCAACTCAGCACCAAAGTCTGAGTACATCGCGGTCAGTTTTGGAATAACGAAGATCATCATCAGGAAAGCTACCACCACCATTGCCAAGATAACGATAACTGGATAGATCATTGCGCCCTTTGTTTTTGAGCGAAACTCTTTGTTCTTTTCAAGGTTAATTGCTAGTCGGCCTAAGATGTCATCGAGCACACCTCCCAGCTCTCCAGCCCGAACGAGCTGCACGTAGATAACGTCAAAGACAGCGGGGTGCTTTGCCAAAGAGTCACCAAAGTTCATACCACCCTCGATCTCTTGCAGGATAGTTGCCACCAAGCGGGACATATCACTTTTACTCTGTTGCACCAGAATTGAGAGCGAGGTAGACAGCGGCAAACCCGCCGAGATCATGGTGGAGAGCTGCCGGGTGAAGTTCACCACGTCACTAAACTTGATACCAAACATCGCTGAGTGCAAGAAAGCAAAGGTGTCTTCCGTCAGCGGGCGGACATCAACAACCAACAGCTTGCGAGAAGAAAGTTCAGCCGCAGCCTGCCGAGCATTCGGGGCTTCAACTTTGCCCTTTACGTTTTCTCCGTACTGATTCTTTGCGATGTATTTGTAGTATGGCATAAGCTATTCCAGGGTTATTTTCCTAACAACCGTTGTATTTCTGTTGGTCTAAAGGCTCGTTCCATCGCTGTTTCAGGAGTGATGACCCCACGTTGCACCAGCTGTTGCAAGTGTGTCTCAAAGAGCATCATGCCAACATCTGAGCCTGTCTGGATCACGGTATCAATCTGGAACGTTTTTTGTTCACGAATCAAGTTCTTAATTGCTGGGTTTGCTATCATAACCTCGAGCGCTGCCACCCGTTTTCCACTCACGGTTGGTAAGAGCCGCTGTGAAGCCACAACTTTGAGTGTCGAAGCCAGCTGTTGGCGCACTTGCCCTTGCTGGTGAGCAGGGAAGACGTCGATGATACGGTCGATTGTCTCGGCTGCTGTCGAGGTGTGCAAGGTTGCAAACACTAAGTGTCCAGTTTCAGCAATCGTGATGGCTGCAGCAATTGTCTCGAAGTCACGCATTTCTCCGATGAGCACTACGTCTGGATCTTCACGAAGTACCGAGCGCAGCTCCAGCTCCCACGAGTTTGTGTCATGGTTCACTTCGCGCTGTGAAATGATACTTTTCTTTGGTTCATAGACAAACTCAACTGGATCTTCAATGGTCACGATGTGATCGGTGCGCGTTGAGTTAATGAGGTCGATGAGCGCAGCCAGCGTAGTTGATTTTCCCTCACCAGTCGGGCCGGTTAAGAGAATGAGCCCTTGTGGGTACTGGGCAAAGGTAGAAATAACTGGGGGAAGTTGCAGCTCTTCAAGTGGCTTTACCCGCGCAGGAATAAGACGCATTGCCGCAGCAATCGCGCCTTTCGCGTGATACACGTTAATTCTGAAACGCCCCTTATTCTGGAACTGATACCCAAAGTCGAGCTCTTTATTTACTTTCACGTAGTCACGTTGTTCTTGCGTCATCAGTGGAAAGATGAGGTTTTCTGCTTCTTCAGGTGTGAGCGGACCAGCACCCTCAACTCCCAACAAGTTGCCATCGATACGAACCATCGGAGGAGAGCCCACAATTAAGTGAATATCAGAGCCTTCGAGTGTGACTAATTGATCTAAAAGGTCTTGAATGTTCATATTTTATACTCTTTTGTTATAGTTTTATATCTTTTTATACTCAGTTCGCTTAGATTTGAGCGACACGTAATACCTCTTCTATAGTAGTTATACCATCCAACACTTTCATATAGCCATCTTGTTTCATAAACAGCATGCCGTCTCGTTGGGCGATTTTTTCCATTTCTGGGGCGGGTTTCTTCTCGATAATGAGCTTGGCGATCTCCTCGTTGATCTTCATAACTTCAAAGACAGCCACCCGACCGCGATACTCAGGTTCGTTGTCTGGTCGCTCTTTTTTGCCACGCCATAAGGTAAGTGTTTCAGCGGTTTTATTATTCTTCTTACACCACGCATCAAAGCGTTCTTGGCCTAACACCCTGATAATGTCTTCAACCACAGCTTTTTCTGGTGTGTACTCTTCGCGGTAGGCCTGGTTGATCTTACGGAGCACACGCTGCGCCATGACCAGCGTCATTGATGAAGCAAGCAAAAATGCTTCTGCACCCATGTCCATTAACCGAGGCAGAGCACCCGCCGCCGATGAGGTGTGCAAGGTTGAGAACACTAAGTGTCCAGTTAGCGACGCCTGGATTGCTAGTTCAGCCGTTTCACTATCCCGGATTTCTCCCACCATGATGATATTTGGATCTTGCCGCAAGAAAGAGCGCAGTCCTGAAGCAAACGTCAAACCTGCTTGTGGGTTGATCTGCACCTGATTGATACCGGCCATCTGGTACTCGACTGGATCTTCCAGCGTCATGATGTTTACTTTTGGCGTGTTCACGTCATGCAGAATAGAGTAGAGCGTGGTGGTTTTACCTGAACCTGTTGGTCCAGTAATAAGAATAATGCCGTGTGGCACCTTAATTGCTTCTTGTACGTTGTGCAGTGACAGTCCCGTTAAGCCGAGTTCTGGCAGCGTGGGAACTTGGGTATCTTTCTTGAGTAACCGCATAACGATTTTTTCACCGTTAATGGTTGGCAGCGTCGAGACACGAAGGTCAACCTCCTCGCCGGTGATCTGAAAGTTAAACCGACCGTCTTGAGGAAGGCGTTTCTCGTCGATTTTCAAACCTGAGAGAATCTTGATGCGAGACACAACAGCTTCGTGTACATTTTTAGGAAGAATGAGCTTTTCGGTAAGAATACCGTCAATGCGGTACCGCACCCGAGTTCTGTCTTCAAGCGGCTCGATGTGAATATCTGAAGCTCTTGCTTTCATGGCAAAGGTCAGCAGGGTTTCAACGATCTTGGTAATTGGGGCTTGGCGAATTGTCTCAGTTTCACGCGAGAGTGATGACAAGTTCTGCCGTTTTTTGCGAGCATCCGCCATTTGGGTTGTTTGCTCAAGAGCAGCGGTTACTTCACTGGAAAGTGTCTGCGAGTAGTACTCGGCGACCATCCGATCAAGTTCTGACGGCATTGCGTAGTAGGCAATGATGCGATAGCCGGTTTTTTGTTGTGCGAAGTCGATTGCGGAGAGATCGAGCGGATCTTTCATCGCCACCGAGAGCGTTCCGGCACTTTTGTCGAAGGTGAACGGCAGCATTGCGTAGTGGCGGGCGGCACCTTCAGGCAACTGATTGATTGCTTCAGGAAAGACACCAACTTCAGAAAGTTTGATAAACGGAACCGTATTAAAGGCTGCCTTCGCACGAGTGAGCTGCTCTTCAGTCACAACATTTTTTTCAGTCAGTAAATCTTCAATGGGTTTTCCGGTTGTAATTTGATCAACCTGCAACTTGTTTGCTAACTCTTGTGCGATGTAACCCTCACCAACCAGCGCATCCACAAGTGAGATGTACCCTTTATTTTTTACCACCGCAGAAGGAGCGGGCGGGGGAGTGGGTGCTTGTTGTGCCAGCGATTGCGCGGGCATTGCCACGCTCTCATCGGGGGTGTTTTGTTGTGGTTCGTCGGGAGCTGGCGTGATGCCTAAGTCTTGCAGCGTTTCACTCGAAACTGGTTGCTCTGGAGCGGGCGGAGTTGCTGAGACTGGGGTAGAAGACGGAACAGAAATTGTCGGAGTAGCGGCGGCTGGTTCGTGCATTATAGGCGACTCAGCAACCTCCATTGGCGGGGCAGAAACGGGTGCAGTATCGAGCGCTTCGACTGCTTTTCCCAGCGAGTCTGCAATCTGTGCAACATCAACCCCTTCAGCCAGTGCAGTGTCAGTCATTGGATCACTCACCGGCGTGGTTGAACCTAAACGAATCGGCTCGTTTGGAGGCACCGACACAGAAGAACTAGCTGGATCTTGGGCAGACACTGGCATAAAAAACAAATCTATATACACTATAGAAGAAAATGAAAACCACGGCAATGCCTAACACAGAAAACTACTACATCCCAACACTGCTGCTTCTTCCGGGAATTAGCAATCAAGAGAGTTGTTTGCTAACAGCACTTGCTGAAAAAAATACATCTATATATCAATCAATATATCTAAATATATACGAATATATTAAACTCAATCAAGATGATTCAGGTGTTTCTATCGAGGCAGTGCGCACCCTCCAAAACACCCTTACCTACAGCACCAGAGCAGAGGGGATTCGCGCCGTCTGTATCTTCAAACTTGATACCGCTTCACTGCCTGCTCAGAACGCACTCTTGAAGCTCCTTGAAGAGCCGCCCGCCCGAACAAAGATCTGGCTTACGGCACAGAGTACCGCACCAATTCTCCCCACACTGTTATCACGTTGTGAGGTTATTTCGCCACTGCTCTCTGCTGCAGAAAGTACCGCAGAGGACGTTCCGACTGAGCTCATTTTGAGCTTACCAAAGCTTTCGCATAGAGAGCTCATCGACACGGCGGCAACGTACACTGAGCGCGCTGACGCGGCTCGCTTTTTAGAGCAGATTTTGACAGTTTGGCACCCACTCCTTACTAACTCAAAACAGCAAGCACTTGCTCAAAGTGTGCTCAAAAATGCGACAACTGCGCATACACTCGTACAAAAAAATGTGAACACAAAACTCGTGCTTGAGCATGCGTTTTTTGAGATCAAGAAAAGTGCCAGTTAAACTCGCTCTAGCATGTAACTACATGGTATGATATAAAAATTCGTCACAACATTATGTCAAACTCCCCATCTAGTTCACATTACAATGCAGCCGAAATCAAAGTCTTAGAAGGGCTTGAACCTGTCCGTAAAAGACCGGGCATGTATATTGGTTCGACAGATCAACGAGGACTGCATCACCTTGCTAAAGAAATTCTTGATAACGCAGTAGACGAGGCAATTGCTGGGTACGGAAAGACGATCCAGTTATTCCGCACGGCTACAACCGACCGTGAAAAAGCAATGGTTGATGCTGCACAGCTTGGCAGCGAAACCATTACCATCGTTGATAATGGTCGCGGCATTCCTGTTGATATGCACAGTTCTGGCGTTTCAGCACTGGAAGTTGTCTTAACAAAGCTGCATGCCGGTGGTAAGTTTGAAGAAACAGCCTACCAAGCATCCGGTGGACTGCACGGCGTTGGTTCTTCAGCAGTCAACGCACTTTCAACACTACTTGAGGTCGTTGTAAAGCGTGATGGAAAGCTCCACTATCAAGCCTTCACACAAGGAAAGCCACTCTTTCCAACTAAAGTTGTCTCTGTTGCTGAAGTAAAAGAGATTCTGCCAATTCAAGCAAACCGGTTCCTCGCATATGAGACTGGTACTATCCTTAAGTTTACCCCAGACAGCAGTATCTTCTCGGTGACCGAGTTTAGTCTGCGCACCATTCGACAGATCATCAAAGACCGCGCGTACCTGATGGCGGGCATCTACTTCCAGATGCACGACGACATTACCGATGCAGAAGAGCACTTCTACTTCGAGGGCGGAGTCCGTTCACTCGTTGAGCACCTCAACATGGATAAGAAAGCGCTGCACGATGTCTTCTACGCCTCAGAGTTCTGGACCGATGAAACAACTGGCAAGCGCATCGGTGTTGAAGTTGCCCTGCAGTACAACGACTCATTTGTCGAGAAGCTCGAGTCGTACGTGAACGTCATTCACACTCCAGATGGAGGAGCACACGTTAACGGTTTCCGCATGGCGCTTGGTAAGACACTTCGTGACTATGCTGAAAAGAATGCACTTATCAAAGAGAATGAGTCATTTACTGCTGAAGACATGAAAGAGGGTCTGGCTGGTGTCGTCTTTGTGAAGATGCCTTCAAATGATCTGCAGTTTGAGTCACAGACAAAAACAAAACTAAATAACTCTGAAGCACAGAGTGCCGTCTACGCTATTTTCAAAGCTCATTTTGATACGTTCCTTGAGGAAAATCCAAAAGCTGGTAAGACTATTATCGAAAAAGTCATGCTTTCGGCTCGGGCACGGCTCGCAGCTCGCGCTGCAAAAGACGCGGTTATTCGCAAGGGTGTGTTTGAGGGTAGTTCACTGCCTGGTAAATTGGCTGACTGCCAGAGTAAAGTTGCTGAAGACTGCGAAATCTACATTGTTGAGGGTGACTCAGCAGGTGGTACCGCAAAACAGGGGAGAGACCGCAAGTTCCAGGCTATCTTCCCACTGCGCGGCAAGATCTTGAACACAGAACGCGCTCGGCTCGATAAAATTATCGATTTTGAAGAGCTCAAGAACTTAGTTATTGCTCTCGGTGCAGGAATTGGTGAGACATTCAACCCAGGAAAACTGCGCTATCACCGCATTATTTTAATGAATGACGCTGACGTAGACGGTGAACATATTACAACGCTCGGCTTAACGTTCTTTTTTAGGCATTTACCAGCAATCGTCGAGCAAGGATACCTCTACATCGCCATGCCGCCGCTTTTCAAAGTCTGGGCAGGTAAAGAAACTGAGAAGTACGTTTTTTCAGACGAAGAGCGTGATGAAGCAATCGAGAGTTTCAAGGTTAAAAACCCT
>CAYMVN010000003.1:11082-17248 GCA_964394125.1 uncultured Pseudomonadales bacterium
CAACGTAAATGTGCAACGCTACAAAGGTTTGGGAGAAATGAACGCCGAGCAACTATGGGAAACAACGATGAACCCAAAGACTCGCATTCTTAAAAAAGTGACGATCGAAGATGCCGCGCTTGCTGAAAAGACCTTTACCATTTTAATGGGCGATGAAGTGGCACCGAGGAAAAAGTTTATTCAAACGCATGCCCAAAACGCTAACTTAGATATATAGATAAATAGATCAAAATGTACATAATGAATACAAAGTATACAAAAGGAGCACTATGGCAGACACCATAAAAGTTCTCATCGAGATTCCACAAGGTTCTCGCGTTAAGTACGAACTCGACGAAGAAACAGGCGAGATGTGCGTTGATCGCATCGTTCCTGTTTCCATGGGCTATCCAGTAAACTACGGACTCATTACCGAGACTGCAGGTGAAGATGGCGACGCGCTTGATGCACTGGTCTTTATTTCAGAGCCAGTTGTGCCTGGTGTCATCATTAAGTGCAAGATCATTGGTATGCTTGAGATGGAAGACGAAGAGGGTGTTGACCACAAAATCGTCTGTGTTCCAGCAAAAACCAAGATCGATCCACTCTGTGGCGCGTGGGAGTCACTCGCTGACGTTCCGGCACCTACCAAAGCACAGATTAAACACTTCTTTGAACACTACAAAGATCTCGAAGAAGGTAAGTGGGTTAAGTTGAAAGACTGGCAAGACGCTGACACAGCACACACAGTACTCGTTGCAGGCCAAGAGCGCTTCAAAGCTGAAAACGCTGAAGAAGAGTGCTGTTGTGGTGGCGAGTGTGGCGAGGGATGCTGCTCAAAATAACCAAACTCTAAGGTAAAACCGTATGGAAGACGAACAAGTACACCAAGAATCACAACCAGTAGAGCAGGAAGAAGTTTCTTCTGCCGATGCTGATCTTGCCGCTAAAATTGGAACAATTGAAGAGGGCAAGTATGGCAAGATGAAGCACATCTCGATCGTGGCTGAGATGCGCAAGAGTTATCTTGACTACGCAATGAGTGTGATCGTTGCTCGTGCGCTTCCCGACGTTAGAGACGGATTAAAACCGGTGCACCGCCGTATTTTATACTCGATGTACAAATCGGGTATTCACCACACCAGTGGCTATAAAAAGAGTGCTCGTATCGTTGGAGACGTCTTAGGCCGCTACCACCCACACGGTGATGCACCAGTGTACATGGCACTGGTCCGGTTGGCGCAAGACTTTAGTATGCGCTATCAACTGATTGACGGCCAAGGAAACTTTGGTTCTGTTGATGGTGATAGTCCGGCAGCAATGCGGTATACCGAAGCTCGTCTCGCAAAAATTACCTCAGAGTTACTGAGTGATCTTGATAAAGACACCGTTCCGTTCATCGACAACTTCGATGGTTCTACACAAGAGCCTGTCGTGTTACCAGCCAAGTTACCAAACTTGTTACTGATGGGTTCAGAAGGTATTGCGGTTGGTATGGCCACAAAAATACCACCACACAACCTCACTGAAATCTGTACCGCAATCATTCTCCTTCTCGATAAGGGAAGTGCCACTGCAAACGCCCAGCTTGAGTTTCCGCCAGAGCCAGATGTCGCCGAACTTGAAAAGAATGTTACGTCTGCTATCAAAGCGCAGAATCTGCTCATTGATGTCTTAGTTGCCACCGCGCCAGATACCCTGGCAGGCGACTTCGAAACAGAGAGTACCATCGACGACATCATGGAAGTTGTGAACGGCCCTGACTTTCCAACCGGCGCAATCATGTACGACTTTGCCACGATCAAAGAGGCGTATCGCACGGGTAAAGGTAAAGTTGTGATTCGTGCAAAAGCAACGATTGAAGAGAATAAAATCTTGATTACCGAGCTGCCATACCAAGTGAACAAAGCACGCTTACTGATGAAGATTGCCGACCTCGTTAAAGATAAAAAGATCGAGGGCATTCGCGACCTCAATGACGACTCAGACCGCACTGGTATGCAGATCACCGTCGACCTCAAACGCGATGCACGGCCAAAAGTGGTGCTCAACTCACTGTTTAAGTACACCGAGCTACAGACGAGCTTCCCAATCAACATGGTTGCCCTGACCAGTAAAGGTAGTCCACAGCTCTTGAACATTCGCCAGATTCTCATGGAGTACATCTGCCACCGCCAAGTGATTATCGTCAAGCGTAGTCAACATGAACTCATCGCTGCCCGTGACCGAGCACACATCTTGGAAGGCTTACTGATTGCACTCAATAATCTTGACGACGTCATCGAGACAATCCGCCGTTCGCCAGATACAGACACTGCGCGCACTCGGCTTATGGAAAAGTTTGGACTCTCAGAGATTCAATCGACCGCTATTCTTGAGATGCAGTTGAAACGCTTAGCAGCTCTAGAGCGTCAAAAGATCGAAGACGAGTACAAAGTTGTCTTACAACAAATCAAGTCGTACATCACACTACTCAAGAATCCGGGCAAGATTATCGGCACCATTCGCGCCGAAGTTGAAGAGCTTATCTCGCTCTACGGCGATGAGCGCAAGACTAAGCTCGTTAAAGGCAAGATCGGCGAGTTTAGTGAAGAAGACCTGGTTCCGAATGAAGTTACCGTCATCACTCTTACTGAAACTGGCTATGTGAAACGCATGAGTCCACTGTCATTCCGCGCTCAGTCTCGAGGTGGAAAAGGCACAATTGGTTTGAAGATGAAGGCAGAGGACATGGTGCAGTCGATCGTGACCACCAACACCCATGACACCTTGTTGTTCTTTACCAATCTTGGCCGCGTCTTCCGCATGAAAGCATACGAAATTCCTGAAGCATCGAAGCAAGCCAAAGGAACGGCGATGGTAAACTTACTGAACCTCAAGGGAGAAGAGCGTGTTCAAGCAATTCTCACTGTCGACATGGAAAAAGACGCTGAGAAGTACATCATGCTTGCCACAAAAGAGGGCTTAGTCAAGAAAACTGCGGTAAAATTATTCGATAACATCCGTCAAAATGGCATCATCGCAATTCTGCTTAACGACAGTGATCAACTGGTTTGGGGTAAAGTAACCAGTGGTACCGATGACATTATCCTCATCAGTAAAAAGGGTAAGTCGATTCGCTTCTCTGAGACTGAAGTGAAGACCTCACAACGCGATACCAAGGGTGTGAAGGGAATTACCCTGCTGAGTGAAGATGAAGTGATCGGCGTGGAAATAATTTCAGCTGAAGAAGAAAAAGACACCACCAAACAACTGCTCGTTATCACCAGTAATGGAATGGGGAAGCGGACACTGCTTAATCAGTATCCAGTTCAGAAACGGTCGGGTATGGGTGTCAAAGTTGCCGACATTACCAAACGCACTGGGCTTGTGGCTGATGCACGCAAAGTTGGTCCTGATGACACTGCTGTGGTGATCTCAACCAAGAACGGGCAGACCATTAAGTTGCCAATGAACGACAGCTCAATTCCGATTCTCACCAGACCAACGCAGGGCGTAATCCTGATGCGGCTCAATGATGGAGATAGCGTGGTTGCTGTTGCACTGACAACAAAAGACGACGCTCCTCAAGAGTAGCTTTCCGTCCCGGATTATGGTTGAATAGTAGGTGACTTTCCACCACCTATGCCGCATTTTTTTGAATCAAAAATTGTTCTCTGGTCACTGCTTGGTGTTGTAGTGGTTGTCTTAGGTGTACTGGTTGCGGTTCAAATTAGAAATATTCCCCAGAGTACTCCGCAAAAAACTGATGTCAGTGTGAGCACCGCTAAAGTTACCCTTAAACCAACCACGATGGCACTTGAGCCAGGTGAGACAAAGAACGCCACCGTGACGCTCTCGACTGAAGGCACGCGCATCGACTCGGTGAGTGTGCGCATTACCGTGCCACTTTCTGGTACTGGGGCACCAATTAGTGTCGGGCAGCTACAACTGAGTACAGGACTAATTGCACAGCAAGCCTTTGCCTGCCCGGTGCAAAAAGCTGATTTTACTGGTACGGTGGGCACAATTGAAGTAAGCTGCACTGCGCCAAATGGCTTTAGCGTAGCAAACCCCGTTGATTTTTTTACCATTCCCATTACCGCAACGGCGGCGTTTGTGTCACAACCGCTGACTTTTAGTTTTGATACCGCCGGAACAAAGATCACCCGACTTGGAAAAGAAACGGCGGCAATTCCAACCGGAACGATGATCCTCACGTCACGAGTGAGTGCCAGCACGACTGCAACGAGTAGTGCAACTCCTGTGCCTACGGTCGTGCCTTCACCAACCGCTACACCAGCTGCCACGCTCGCACCACTGCCGTCACTCACACCGTCACCAGTTGCCACTACCGCGGCAGTGCTTCCTGATAGCTGCAACAGTGTCTGCCAATCAAATAGAGAGTGCGCTGCAGGATTCCGGTGTAGCGCTGGAAAGTGCCGCAACGCACGCTGTGCTGCAGACGAATCGTGCGGCTGCGATGTTGTAGATGTTGCGAGCAAGAGCGGTACAACAACTTTGCCACAGTCGGGTTTTCACCAAACCGCGCTCTATGCAGTGCTCGGGCTACTGTTTATCATCGGAGGCACACAGCTCGTACTCGTCTTTTCAGGAATGGCGCGTGAGGAACACAATTGAGTGGCAGTCTAGCAAAAAACTTGCTATTGCATCAAGAAAAATACATCGTAAATAGTTAGATACATCCAATACATTGGCCACAACACAAGGAGAGCAGAGAAGAGTGCTGTGAGATAGTGATGTTTTTTTAATGACTCTACAAATACGACTGCAAACAAACCAAAAACTATCAGCATTAGTGTGCTATCAACTATGGTGAGAAACCGACCCCAAGCAACCCCACCCAGCAGAGATAATGAGAAATAAACGCCAGAAAAGAACGTGACATACCAGAGTGCCACAGTTACCAAAAATACTTTAGTTGAAAGTGTCAGAGTTTTCATATAATTCGATTGTATCAATTTTTACAACCGGTCGTTTTTCTGAACCAAGATACCTTGAGCACTCACCCTTACAATAAGGTGTGCCAGTAATGAAACTACCGGTAACTCTTACTTTTTTATCCACGAATTCATCTAGATCGGTTGGTGTAACACCAATGAGCAGCGACAGATCATCCTGCATTACACGAGGGTTCTTCTTTTTATAGTTCAGTGAGTAGCTGTTCTCAAGTTTAATAATCGTATAATCAGCATCCTCAGAGTTAAGAGGGAAGACTAGAAGTGTAGAACTGTCATCAATCTGTATTTTTTCAATTCCGAGCCACACTTTGTATGTTTCAATAATTCCAAAAGAAGTGAGACAGGCAGTATATGCCTCAGATTTTTTCTGCATTTGTTCTAGAGTGTCAGACTCTAGGGTTTTAGGAATTTGCTGATCACAGACTCTTTTTGAGACTTCTTCTTGCAGAAAAAGTGAACCGAAACTTAAAACGATTAAACAAATTAATATAAGAAAGAAAATATTATTTTGGGAAAATAGATAGCTAGTGCACATAGAGTATATAGAATAAGATAATTTCAAAAATAAAGATAGTAATTTTGTTAAAATTGTTATAAAATCAAACTCATAGCGCAGTTTGATTTCTAAAAAATAATGAAACACTGTCGCACCAATGCAAAAAAGATGTTGACGAACGGATCGTAAAACTGTTAGAGTGGATATATTGTACAATGCCATTGTGTTGTCATTTGACAATATAAGGAAAAAAGAGATAATATGCTAAGTTTAACCTAAGCTCATTCTTGTGAGCTTTTTTAGGCTTTTATGATCTTTAACACATAAACTTGAAGCGCCGGAGGTGGGGTACGATCCCACAATCTAATGCTTAGTAGGCACTTGTTTGATCCAATCAAACTGCTCCGGCATTTCAAATTTACGTGTTGAGTTGCAATCTGCAAAGCAGCCGTTGTACAGACGGTAAAACGATTTTGCTTTCGATTGTTGCTTTACTTACCTACACTTCACAGAATTTCTATTCCAACGGGACGCCTAATCCATTTGGAAGAATTCTGTACACCCTCTTCTCATGTTCCTCGAAAGGAAATGGAGGTTTGTACTGGAAGAGCGGGATAGCTTTTAGCATATCCACCTTTCTTTAGCGATCTTCAAGTTATTAGTGACCGCCTCCCTCATGACGATGTAATAACTTTTGATCTGGAAAGGCAGGATGGCTGCCTTACAGGCT
>CAYMVN010000003.1:17258-18443 GCA_964394125.1 uncultured Pseudomonadales bacterium
CAACCCAATCTTTTTGATAAAGAAAAACCCTCCGTGGCAGGAGGGTTTTTCACACATACTAATTTTCTAGTATCAAAAATATAACATAGATCGCTAGTATGTGTGAAGTCCTTTTTTTGTGTGCCACACGAACTTCATTGATGAGTTTATAGTATTTTTTTTGAGTTGGCAAGTGCCGTCTTAGACTGCCAATAGATCATTGTATATCAAAAAACAAGTTGGAGCTTTTTATATCCAAGTTTTGGTCATTTTGTGTTAAAGTTTGGTTATGGAAAAGCAACAATTTAAGCAGCTTATACAGCGTGCGTCACAGCTCCAGATAGAATTAGACGAAAAATTTGCTGATCCGAGTTGTGGTGATTGTAGCGATACACAAACTCATCCTGTGAGACTGTAGATAAGCAGGACTTATAGCGTGAAAAGTCCCGTTAAAGCTTCCTTTTTAGCTGTCCCCCAAAAATTTTCAATCGTGTTCGTGTGCGCCAGCCCAGATACATATTCGTATGCACCGTGGTTCACTGTTATGTGTCTAAGAGTGAGTTTAACGCTGTTATAGCTTCTGTATTCATCAGTAACAATTATAAAGTAAAGAGTCGTTAGCGACACTACCAGTGATTAAAGACATAACTGCCTTTTTCTTGGTGTCTGCCGTCTCACTACAGGTACTTTGCCCTCTGCACCTCGTCCACGTTTGCCACGGCGTGCTCCACCCAGGTATGTTTCATCAACTTCCACAGTGTTTTTGAGTATGTTGCCAGAGTGTGATAACACTAAACGGATGCGCTTACACATACGAAGTGCCGTTTTATTAGCTACACCAGTACGGCGATCTATTTTTTTGCAGAGAGACCATTTTTTTTGTCAGTATATGAGATAAGCTAATAATTTCTAAGGTCAAATTCTACTGATTCAAAACCTTCATATTTTGTGGACCGGAGGGGAGTCGAACCCCTGACCTTCTGCATGCCATGCAGACGCGCTAGCCAACTGCGCTACCGGCCCAAAATCGTAGTATGATTATACCATTCTCGATGCAAAAAACACGCTTGTCTCTCACTGCACTTTTCATGATACTCAGCCTGGTGTGTGCTGCACCACAGAACGTACAGGCACTAGACGCACCTTCGCAAGCAAGCCTGCCACAAGTGGTGATCATCAACCAAGTCCGTGGCACTGAGTGTTGTG
>CAYMVN010000003.1:18453-34505 GCA_964394125.1 uncultured Pseudomonadales bacterium
CCGCACTCACTACACAGCTCACCACCACAACCACCCTGCAACTCAGCGCGCACTACAACTTCCGCTACGATGCACTCACTGACGCAGCCATGACAGAGCGAGCACTTTCATTTGAAAAACAATTCCCCGGGCTCATTAAGCTCGGTGTGTTGCTCGAGGTTACACCGTCACTGGCGCATGATGCTAGAGTACCCTACAAAGGCACACCAGCCACTTGGTACGAGGCGCAGCACGTCTTCACCTTGGGCTACTCGTCTGAAGAGCGACAGAAAATTATTGACACACTCTTTGCCAAGTTCCAAGCGGTGACGGGCAGATATCCAGAAGATACCACCGGCTGGATTACCGACACACAAACGCTCAACTACTTGCACACACGCTACGGCGTACAAACACAACAAATCACCAGAGAGCAGTTCGGTGTGGATAGTTACACCTTGGTTGGTGGTCCGCCACACTATCCGTATCCTGCCAGTCAGACTTGGGCATTTATGCCAGATTACACAACAGAAAATCCGCTCTGGATTCTCAGACAAACAGTCACTGATCCCGTTGGAAACTACGGCGATGTCACCAGCAGCTTTACTTCACAACCCAATGACTACGCGCTGGCGAACCGGCCGTTCCAGTACTTTACTGACCTTGTTGCGCAAGCACTTTTTGAGCAGCCACAACGCACAGGCTTTGCGCTCATTGGACTAGAGAACTCAATGAACGAGACGTTTCAGCAAGCGTACACCGCGCAGTTAGAGTACATTGCCAAGCTACAGACAGACAAAAAAGTAACGGTTGCCTTTGCTGCTGCCGCCAGCCAGCACTTTGCTAAACAACAGATTTCTGTGTACGGTGGAAGAGATCTGACGGGTGGCGATGACCACTCACGCGCCTACTTTATCACCACGCCGCACTACAGAGCGCGTCTCCGCTTAGTTGCTGGCACAGCCTTTATCTCAGATCTCCGGCTCTACACAGCTGCAGCAGAAGACTACTACTCCACACACCCAGCAGTGAAACATAGTTACTGGATTGCCCCCGCACTGGTTGATGCTTCAAGGGTAGCGGTAGAAAAGCCAAAGGAGCGCAGCTTTTTAGAGCGACACTTCGGGCCACCAGTTCCTCAGGTGCCACCGCGTGAGCCACACCCAGACACCGCCATTACAGCCGGCGATATTCTTTTGCCGAACACTGGTTCTGAAGCACCAATGGTACAGCTCACAGAAACAGCTGCAACTTTTTCACTACCCAGTACAACAGCAAATACACCCTACACGCTCACGTTCTCAGCAGAGAGTATCACGCTCGCAGGTACTGGGGCAGCCGTTGCATACCAGCCACCAGCAGATGGCACCACGCCACTCGTGTACAACAAAAAAGGAAACGACTTCTCGTTGCAGTTTAAGGGCAGTACGAACCCAGCCTTAGCAGCGCACTGCAGTGACGACCAGTGCACGCTAGAGCTCACACCACCCACTGCCACAGAAGTGCAGTCGTTGCAGACTGCGTGGTATCCATTCTTTCTGCCTGAGTCAAAATCGCGCCCACTGAGTGCTGAAAAAACCGTTCTGTATGCACATAACAACTATGCACTGGCGGGAAGAAATCCCACCCGATTAGTGCTCTTTCCCGTTGATGAGTACGGCTTCCCAGCGCTCCATGAGACACTCAGCGTCACTACTGAACCAAAGCTCGCGTACTCATCGGTAGAGCAGGGGGCAGAGAAGAGTACCACCCAGTTTATCGACCTCGTGCACCCAACACCAATTAAGAGTACCGTGACCGTTACCGTGAACGGGAACATCACCAAGCAGATGACTGTCTACTTTGCACCAAACTGTACAGAAGAAGTCGTGTATTGCTTGACGCATCCGGTCCAAGCCACTTGGTATGTCCACACCCTGCTTGCCGACAAGTTTCGCGCCTGGGCCTTCAAAGAGATGCAGTAGTTGGTAGTTATCTCAGTGTTTGATATTCTTTGTTCTTACAAGAAGTGTTAGAAGGTGACTTTTGATATCTTTGTGCATACAAATAAATAGATTGAATAGCTTTGATAGCATTTGAAGATTCAGCACTTTTTGAAGGGAGAGAGAAGGGGGTATGTGCGGATAAATACTAGATGCAGCAATCTTTTTATCAAAGAGTTGCCGTTAGCAGACAAATTATTAGACTGCTAATTTACTCAAAATCTGAGTGATAGGTATCGTGTGCTTTTTTCAGTTGCGGACGAGTAATGTGCGTGTAGATCTGGGTCGTAGCGATGCTCTTGTGGCCTAACATTTCCTGCACATCTCTCAGGCCTGCCCCATTCATAAGGAGGTCAGTTGCGAAGCTGTGGCGCAGTCCATGCGGACTTAACTTTATCGGCAAGTGGGCTTTTCTACAGTAGAAATCGACAATGCGCTGTACACTCCGTGCGGTCAGCCGCATCTCGTTACCATCACTGGTTGGGTCTGCTTGAGCTTTCGCAAAACGGATGAACACAGGCTGCCAGTAGTCTTCGCGCTGTGTTAACCATCTCCCTAACCAATCCGCTGCACGGTGGCTTAAGAACACCACGCGGATACGGCGACCTTTTCCAATCACCCCGAACTCACGCGTCTCAAGGTTCACTTGATCGCGGTTGAGCGAGACAAGCTCACTGACGCGCAAACCAGTAGAGAAGAGGACTTCTAAAATTGCTTTATCCCTCAGCCCCGCCGGGGTAGAGATGCTGGGTTGATCCAACAGCTGCAGCACTTTATCGGAGAGGAGGTACTGCATGTGTTGTGACTCCCCTTTCGGTAAATCAATTTTTTCGGGGTGCAGCACCGGGGCATCTTGTTTAATAAGCCACTTGAGCCACGAGCGCAGTGCAATGATGTAGTAGCTCTGAGTTTTCTTTGAAAGCGTTCTGCCAGCTGAGTCACAGTACCGGGTTAAGTACACACGGTAGCTGCGGATCATGTCTTGGTCAACTTGGGTCACATCAGTAACACCTTGAGTTTCTAACCACTCAATAAACCGGCGGATGTATAACGAGTAGTTACGAATTGTTAACCGGCTGACGTTGCGTTCAACTTCTAGGTGTTCTAGAAAGTGCATAAACGCTGGAGCTAAGACGGTGCTGGTTGCCATATGCGGTGTCTTCCCATTCTAGCAGGATGTTTAGTGTTCTGCTAACGAGTAAAAAAGTCATTTTATGTTGATGAGACCAGTGCTACTCGGTACACTTCAACTATACCACGCTTTTAGAGCAACTTCACCTCTGGGAGATGCCCTCCCTCCAGGCATAAGCCGTTTAAATGGCTTAAAAACGGCTTTTTAGAGTACTAGATGGCTAGTTAGTCATGCAAAATGCTAGTTCTAACTATAAAAAAACGTATAGTAACAGCACAAAGACAGTCAAAGCAGTAACTGAGCAAAAAACCAAAAAATTGCAGGTATGGAAAATATGCACAACAGGATAAACAGAGAATACAACGTATTTACTACTTGGGTACATACGATAGTACCGCTCAACGAAAAAACAAAGCGGTACATGCGTAGTACCAAAAAAGCCGCTCTCTCGGTCAATTTATTGTCTATGTCGTAAAAGTAATATTGTGCGACATAATACAGATCAAGAATCCCTCTCTTTCGGCGGAGCAGAGTTTCAAATACCCTAGAGGAGAGCTCAGTCTTTCTCTATAGGGACAAACGGTGTACCGATCTCCCTCTCCCAGGCCTCTTTGGTACCAGGCATGGCACCTCTCAAAATGGTCTCTCGGCAGATGCTACTTTTGCCGTTTTCTATGTCGTGAAAAGTCGCTTCGGGTTTTCTTCTTTTTACTCCACTCACCAGAGGTGGAAGGAGTACCTCTCCGAGCAGGCAGCGTTGTGTAGTTGCCCTGCTGTATGCTCAGATAAATTACAGACTACAGCTCATTTTAGCCTGGTACGTGCATTGCAGCGTCCTATAATTTTCAAAGTTATCCACATTCTCATGTGTATCAAACTATATCATCTGCACCACATCAAACTATATCAACTCCCCCTTCTCCAGGCTAAATAGAAATTATTCCCGCACATACCGATGCACTCTCCCCTTTATTTCAGAGGGAATGCCAGTAAAAATAATGTCACTACGAATGCTGCTACCAGGCTAAACTCACGCACAGCGTTCACAAATAATCGTTCTGCTAAAAAGCTTCGTAAGATACTCAGCCCCAGATACAAGACTGACATTATGAATAACGCCTGATACCAGACTGATTGTGGTAAAAATGAAAAAAAGATTGATATTTCAATCAAAACTACAGTTAATAATAACGATAACTGAAGGATCTCCTTCTCGAGGTGTGACTCAAGTCGAACCGCCCACAAAGACATATAAATGAGCGGAAAGTGTGAGATCCCTATAAACAGCCCATTTAAGTAAAATGGTAGCTTGAGTGAAAAGATGGTGTTTGCAAAAAAAAGTGACACAATGAGCGTAAACCAGAGGCCAATTGCCTGGGCAGCGTGGAGCAACTGAATTGTTCTCCCCTTTGCTACCGAGTAGATATTGGCAGTTAAAAAAAGCGCGTACATTCCGATGCCAAATGTCCCGAGCATCATAATTCTACTGAAGAGATTCGATGGTAAGAGAAAGTAAAAAAGTGCTACTGAACCAGCAAATAGTGCGGGAAGTGGCACAACCGTAAATCGTTCATGTCGCTGCAGATCATCACTGAGCACCCAGCTCGCAACTACATAGGTAATGAGCATGAACACACCAGTTCCTAGGTACTTCCACTCCAGAGGAATCGACTGCACAATAAGGAGCAAGATACCCAGCACAACTGACGCTAAAATAAACTTTTCTCTTCTTCTCATGCGGTTTCTTCACCCTCGTCAAGTTCTGGAAGTGTTGTGGTTACCTCTTCTACGTCGTCATTTTCCTCGAGTAACTCGATCATACTCTCGATCACTTCTCGCTGCTCTTCAGTCACCTCTGTCGGCATGATGGGCACATACCCATCGTGTGTTCGCTCAAACATGTACTGTGCCGAGCCAGGACCACCGAGTGAGCCACCGTACTTGGTAAATGCGTGCCGGACTTCTCCACTGGTACGAACAGGGTTATTGGTAGCAGCGTGCACGAGTACAGCGACTCCATGAGCTGCAAAGCCTTCGTACATCACCTCATGCACCATTCCGCCTGGGCCACGGCCCATACCACGGTCAATTGCCCGAGTAATGTTATCTTTTGGCATATTTGCTGCACGGGCTTTTTCGAGTGCTAATCGCAGTGCTGGGTTAAAATCTGGCTTATCAGACTTCCCTTCTTTGACTGCAATTCTAATATGTTTTGCTAATTCAGCAAAAATCTTGGCGCGCTTGGTATCAGCAGCACCTTTACGGTTTTTTATGTTGTTCCATTTACTGTGTCCTGCCATATATGTAGTAGTATACACGCAAGGATATGGTATTGACAGCTTACACTATTCAGAGTATTCTTTGCTTTCGACATGACAGAAGCCCCACAACAGACTCCTGTATCAAAATTAATACCTCTTGCTATTGCTGCCGCTAAAAACGGTGACTGGCAGAGAGCTGCAGAGCTCAATGAGGAAATCCTTCAGCAACAAGAAACTGACATTCCTGCTTTGAATCGATTGGGCCTTGCCTACTTGCAACTTGGCAGAGAACAAGATGCGAAAGATCGCTTTAAACAGGTTCTTGGGCTCGATAAACAAAATAGTATCGCCCACAAGCAACTCGAACGAATTAAGCTCAAACAGCCTTGTATTCAACCAAGTTTTAGCAAAAGTCACTTTATCGAAGAGCCTGGCCGCACAAAGATCGTTGAGCTGCATCGCCTTGCTGGCAAACAGGTTCTTGACCACATCGCCGTTGGTCACACCTGTCGCTTAACAGTAAAAAAACGCTATATTTCCGTCGAAACTACCGAAGGCACATACATTGGGGCGCTTCCTGAAGATATCTCGTTCCGTCTGGCACAACTGCTTGAAACAGGAAACACCTACTCGTGCACCGTACAGTCATGTTCAAATAATCACTGCATGGTGTATCTCAAGGAGCTCACCAGATCTAAAGCAAATGAAGACGTGCACTCCTTCCCACCAAATAAGTCACTCCTAGCTGCAGAAAATGAAGAACGACTCACCTTTTTTGATGAACTCGATGAGACAGATCCTGACTTTGTTCTCGACGCTGAAGCCAGTGACGATGCCGACCCTATTGATGACGACTCATCAAAAGACACTGGTCGCGAGGTGGTGAACTTCGACGACTAGTAACTTTTTCCTAATACGATCACAATTCCCGCTCGATACTGTTCTGTTACTTCTGGTGTCTCTTCAACAATAAGCTGTGGTTTTGTGGTGAAGAATCGTTGTATCGTGGCAAGTGTTTCGCTACAGTCGGAGGCTTGTGCAGCAACGTACACCACCGACGCATCCTGTGTATCTGGAAGTGAGGCTGTATGCACAACTTGATACTGCAGTGACTCAAGCAAGGTACTGAGTGCGGTTGCAACGCCTTTTTTTTCTGAAGCATTCAGCAGTGCTAGCGAGCACTGACTCACTAAACTCCCGCGCTCTTTCTTGAAGTCTTCTCTGCTACGGGCCACAAAGTCATCACCAGACAACGGATGCTCTTGGAAAACAGGTAAACTTCCCCCGGCAACTACTCCCACAAGTTTTTGTAAAAAAAATGTTGGGACGTGCGAGCTAATCTCTTGTGCCAGTGCTTCTTCAGTAGACAGTTCATACGAGTACACCCCATCAAGAGGCACCCCCAGAACACGACTGAACGCTGCCTGAATAAATGCAGCGTCCTTCCCCTCTTGAGTATAGAGTGCATAGAGCGCCCCCAAGCGGTATCTGCCATACCCCCCGGGTGCATCAACCAAAAAATCTGGAGAGCCAAAATACGTGGTCCGGGAACCATCATTTTTTGCTTTCGAGCGGTACACAACAGGGTACGACTTCTCTACCTGTGCCGGGACGTACACAACGGCACCAGCAGCACTACTGCGTAAAAAGACCGGGACACTGAGGCGAATAAGCACACTCGCTACCAGCAGTAACACGCCCAATGGAACCACAATACTCAGCAGTAACACCAACATTTTTGTTGGTGGAGTCAATCTTTTTTTCTGTATATGTGATTTTCGGGCAAAGTCGCGAACTATCATACTAATTCTCAGAGCAATCGGCGCATATCTTCTGCAATTCTCACCATCACACGGACGTTATGAGTACTTGCAAGCCGGTAGTACGTCAATTCTTTTGTTGTGTACAAGTGGTGCAGGTACGCTCTTGTGTAGCCTGAGGTACAAGTATAGCAGTCACACCCCTCTTGAAGCACCCGGTGATCTGTTGCCCACTCAGCTTTGCCGATATTTAAGCGTGCTTTTGAAAACTCTGAGACGAACTGTGGCTTCTCACCGTGTGTATGGTGTAACTGACCAACATAGAGTGCGCCATTGCGTGCTAAGCGAGTTGGACCGACACAGTCGCACATATCAACGCCCGACCAGAATGCATCGATGAGATCTTGAGGATCTCTACCAAGCCCCATTGCGTAGCGCGGCTTCTCTGCCGGTAAGTACGCTGAAAGCTCTTCCATGATCTTGACGGTTGCGGCCATGTTATACCCGATTGTCTCACCGCCGAGGGCTATTCCATCAAATGGCAGCGCGGTAATGTGCTTGGCTGCCTGCTCACGCAAGTGTGGAAAGAGTCCACCTTGAATAATGCCAAAAAGCGCTTGGTAGCTGCCATAGACACTCTTTCTTTCTGCGTGTTCCCAGTAGGAAACGCACCGCTCAGCCCACTCTGATGTTCTCTTCAATGAAGCAGCCGCATACTCTTCTGAAGCACTATCAGAGAGCGCTTCGTCAAACGCCATGATGATGTCGGCACCGATACTCCGCTGGACTTCGATTGAACGCTCTGGTGTAAAAAAATGTGTTGAGCCATCCAGATGTGACTTAAAGCGAACGCCCTCATCACTCACCTGGGCAGTGCTTGCGCCGCCTGCCTTGGTTAGTGCTGCACCAAGTGAAAATACCTGAAACCCACCGGAGTCGGTTAAGAGCGGCTTGTCCCACTGCATAAAGCTGTGCAGCCCTCCGAGTGTTTCAAGCGTTTCTGTGCCTGGCCTGAGGTACAAGTGATAGGTATTGCCTAAGATAATTTGGGCATTGGTGTTTTTAATATCCTGCGTATCAAGTGATTTTACAGTGCCCACAGTGCCAACTGGCATAAATACCGGGGTCTGCACCCTACCATGTGGAGTGACAAACTCACCCACTCGAGCCTGCCCAACTTGTTTGTGCAGTGAAAATGAGAAGCGTGAAGTGCCCGGTAGCGTATTTGTTTTCATGACAGGTAATTATATACTACGCTGCATGCACACGTTGTCACACTTCCAGTACGATCTTCCAGAAAAATTGATTGCGCGAACCCCACTAGAAAAACGGGACCACTGTCGGCTGTTGGTGCTCAGTCGTACAACGGGAGAACTTTCTCACAAAAAATTCTACGATCTTGTGGAGCTCTTACAGCAGGGTGACGTACTTGTTCGGAACGATTCGAAGGTTATTAAGGCGCGGTTATTCGGGTTCAAAACTGGCAGCGGTGGTAGAGTTGAAATTGTACTCAATTCACCTATTTCAGCCTCTCAGAATGAAGTTATATACGATTGCATTGTTAAGCCAGGTGTACGCATTGGACAACAGCTTACGTTCGGTGAAAATGAACTCATGTGTACCTGTGTTGGATTCGGTGATGACGGCTACACGCGCCACCTCAAATTTGCGTGCAGCGAGCTCCAGCTCCTCGAACACCTTGAAAAATTAGGCAGTGTTCCGCTGCCCCCGTACATGCATCACGATGCAACGACTGCCAATACTTTTGCAGAACAGTATCAAACCCAGTATGCTACGGAGCCGGGTTCAGTTGCTGCCCCCACTGCCGGACTCCACTTCACCAGTGAGCTTGATGCACGTTTGCGTGCGAAAGGAGTTGTCATCTGCACCGTCACGCTGCACGTAGGGCTGGGAACATTCTTGCCGGTAAAAATTGACGATATCACCAAACACACCATGCACTCTGAGCGGTATACTCTCACCCCAGAAGCTGCCCGTACCATTAGTGAAGCAAAAAATGCAGGAAGAAGGATTATCGCGGTAGGAACAACAACGTGCCGTGTCTTAGAATCTGCAGCGGTACTGCTGCCAGATGGCACAATTCAGCTTGAGGCAGCACAAACTACTACTCAGATCTTTATCTATCCGCCCTATGCATTTAAGGTTGTAGATGCGCTCATAACCAACTTTCATTTACCAGAGAGTACCCTGCTTATGCTCATCACCGCGTTTGTCACAGCGCCACAAACAATACACACTGCAGAAACATTTTTGGAGACATCTGTTGGGGCTGCCTACAGAGAGGCAATCAAACACGAGTACCGATTCTTCTCATTCGGCGATGCGCTCTGTATCTTCTAACTTAGGCGAAGAGACTGACACAGAATAACAGTACTAAAAAGAGTCCTCCACAGAAGAGTGGCAGGGTGAGTCGGATACTCCTTGTCGCTTCATAGACCATTGCTGAAACGCAACAAAAAAACACACCGATCAGTGAGCCGAGAGACAACATAGTTTATTCACCAACTGCGTAACGGACGAATCTATTTACCACAAACTTTTCACCGATTTTTCCACTGAGTTGTTTGACGAGTGTGTCAACGGTGATGCTTGGATCACGGAGGTAATCTTGTGCGAGTAACTCTTCGACTGTTTCAGGACTCATAGACACAACTTGCATAGCAACTTCACGAGCCATTGTCTGGAACTCTGGGTTACGAGCAACAAAGTCTGTCTCACAGAGGATCTCAACGAGTGCAGCAACTTTATTATTAGTATGCACGTATGAAGCGATATAGCCTTCTTTTGTCTCTCTGTCAGATTTCTTTTCTGCGCGAGCAAGACCGCGAGCTTTTACTAACTCTTCAGCCTTTTTCATGTCGCCGTTTGATTCTTCAAGCGCGCGTTTACAGTCCATCATACCAGCACCAGTTAACTCACGAAGTGCCTTAATATCTGCAGCGGTGTATGCCATAAAAGTCCTTGTATGTGTAGATTATGCGTTCTTACCAGCAATGTAACCAGCAATAACGTTCTTGATTACGTAGTGCACTGCCATCTTGCCATCATCGTTTGAAGGAATTGCGATATCAACAGAGTCAGGGTTTGCATTTGAGTCTACTAAACCAATCGTGAAGACACCAGTCAAGGCAGCTTCTTTGATTGAGTTCTTCTCTTTGTTGAGGTCGATAACAAATAGTGCGTCTGGTTTGTTCTTGAGATCGCGGATACCCTCAAAGAAACGCTTCAAACGACCCATTTCTTTTTCGAGTTGTAAGCGCTCGTACTTGGTGTAGTTCTTAAACTTGTCTGTCTTCAAACCGTCTTCGATCTGTAACATGCGTCTGAGTGATTTTTGTACTTGCTCCCAGTTTGTGAGCAGTCCACCTAACCAACGAGAAACGATGTAGGGAACTTTATTTTCGGCAGCAATTTCTAAGATACTCTCACGAGCTTGCTTCTTTGTACCAACGATAACCAGTGTCTTTCCTGATTTTCCTAGCTCGAATGCTTTGTTATATGCAGCAGTTAATTGACTTGCTGTTTGGGCGAGATCGAAGATGTGTACACCATCTTTTTCCATGTAGATGTACTGTTTCATGCGTGGGTGCCACTTGGAAGCTTGGTGTCCAAAGTGACAACCTGCCTCAAGCAGAGCTTGCAGCTCGAATTCTGGTGCATGATTTTGAGTAGTTTTGGCTTCTGCCATATGTGTCCTTGTTCTCTTGAGTGTTTCTCAAGAAGGCTTTGTGTGAAAAAACAGGACGCTTACACACGAAAGCCAGTGCTTTATACGTAAGTCGGTAGTATATCACATACTTGGCGTAGAACCAAGATCTACCGCATTCATGAGTAAACAGAGGACAGTCAGCGGGCCAACTCCACCGGGTACTGGCGTGAGGAAGAATGCTTTTTCAGCGACACTTTCTCGATCTACGTCTGGTTTTGGCTCCCCCACGTCAATGAGCACTGTCTCGGGGAGAATCTGAGCGGCAGTTATGAGCCCTGGCACGCCAGTGGCCGTGACGATGCAGTCTGACTGCAGTGGTTGTGTCCCCTCAGCGGTGCTGGCATCAAAATCTCGTTTGCGCAGCAGTTCAACAGAAAAACCAGCATGGCGCAATACGTGCGCCAGCGGCGTTCCTAATAAATCTGAAACGCCAATAATACTTATTATATCAATCTCTTTTTCTGGATACTCTGCCATGAGATGTTCAAGTACAACCAGCACTGCTCGGCAAGTTGCAGGCAGTACTCTCCCCTGCTCTAGCCAAGTACCTGCAGCAATTGCTGCTAGTGTAGCGGGTGCAAGTCCATCAACATCTTTTTCTGGAGGAAGTGCGGTGGTGAGCGTACTCCACCAAGTAGCAAAGTCTGCCCTCTCCCCCACTCTCTTTTCCTCTGGCAGAGCTGCCAGCCACGTCTTTTTGGTAGGCTTTTGAATGAGAATACCGGTAACGCTTGGGTCACCAGCAGCTGCCGCAACCCGCGCCAACAGTGTTTCAAGTGAATCTGAGAACGAACACTCTTCTGGCGTGTACACAATACCAACTCGTGCAGCAGCTTGTTGTTTGAGGCTCGTGTATAACCGGCTGCCAGAATCTTCAGTAAAGTAGAACGACACTATGTGTATTTTTTTCTGTACAGCACTGACACGTTCTTTGAGAACTTTTTCTAGTAGGGAGGCACGCGCGGTGCCATCAAACACGATCATTAGGAACACTATTATACGGCAGATTCTTACTTCTCAGCAGTGCTACAAATAGGCCCGCAATAACAACTGCTGTCACTCCCAAGGCAAGCCAAGGCAATACCGGATATTGTTCAGTTAAGCGACTATCGTTACTATCACAACTGTCACCCTCGCTATCGCCATCTGTATCAATTTGTGCAACATTTGCGACAGCCGGACAGTTATCAACTGCGTTTGCAACGGTATCAAAGTCAAAGTCTTCACAGGCGTCACCAATTGCACTCATATCTTCATCAAGCTGTTCTGCATTTGCGTACTGAGGACAGTTGTCCAGATCATCTGCAATCGTATCATCATCACTATCTGCAGACGAGTATTCTGGATTCTTTTGAAAATTCAGCAGACCAAGTACAGCAGCAGCTTTCCCCGTAAACAAGTGCCCTGCTTCTTTTTCATCGTTCTGCTTGATGAGTAAGGTATTTCTATCAAGATAGACAAAGTAGGTTTCTTGAGGCTGCCCTAGAAATCGAAACGTCGATTCTTGCACTGAATAGAGTGAGTCAGCGACTGGTGTCATCTCCGTCAACCGGAGGGGTTGTGTGTGCGTTAACAGTACCGTAAGCTCAGTAACTTGACGAAACGGAAATACCACGGTACTTGCAGTAAACTTCTGCGCACGAATAACCGCTTGTCCATCTGCAAGGACACTCACAATCTCAGGTCGGGCACTGTACGTTTCAAAAGCGAACTGGATACCAGAAACAACTTGTGGTTGTTCATACCGGATTGTGACAGTGCTCAGTTGTGGCACACCACCTTCGAGTGTTTGTAACGTAACCGGAAAATCAACAGCCGTACGTTCATTTCCATCACTTAAGTGCGCCCGCTGCACCCCTTGTATTATGATACTTGGTTTCTGCATCTGAGAAATAACCTGTGTTCTCTCTTGAACACCCACTCGTTTCATAGTTTTTGCTGCTACAACTTCGATACCATTCTTAGTGAGACTCGATGGAATACTAAACTCAACGATCTGAGGAACACTGGTTTGTGTAGTAGGTACGGTTACCACAGCCCGTTTACGATACACAGCCGATGACGGTAATGCTTCACTCGCTGCTAAAGCGCTCTGCACAACCACCAGTGAAACAGCAGCTACTGCAACCAGAAAACTCAGCGTGTATGTTTTTGAGTGCATATTCTTCGTACCTATTCTATTACTTTTTTAGGTCGCACAAATGCGCCTGCCATCAGCAGTGCTCCTATCACTAAAAAGACGATAACCCGTTGCACAAGAGCCATGTCCCAGACTTCAACAAAGAGCAGACGAATAACAACACCACCAACCAATACACCACCGGCAATCTGTGTTTTGTAGTGTCGTGATAGCAAGGCATAGAGATACAAACCAATACCGACTCCGGCACACACAAAGAGCGCCCAAGCGTGCGCAGTTGCCGGTGAGCTAAAGAGCTTGCTGGCAGTAAACCAGATGAGGATAACGCTTTCTACAAGAGAGCCAAACAGATACAGCACACTTCCCTCGATGCCGCCTGGTACTGTGTGTTCGCGGTTTTTATATAAGTACGCACCAAGTGTCAACAAGACACTGGCGAGTATGCCAACGAGCACGAGTTCGCTCCAGAGAATTGCTGGTTCTGGAATATACGTACGCAGTGGCCCAGAGTAGTATCCAGATCGTGCTGACAGTAAGTAGAGACAGTAGAATGCAATGGGAATAAAGGGAAAGCCAAATTTCTGAGCTAAGACGTGATTATCAGTTATCTTGCCAGCCAAGTACACAGCAACTGTAGTGAGGGCTATGTACGAAAGTACTGCCGCAGGGCCATCAAACTGCAGCGCAGCTGCCACCGCTAAGTAGACTAACGATAAGCTCGCATGAATGAGCACGAGTGCTCTGTTTGGTGTTTGCAGAAGTAGCATCCAGGCAACAAGTGCCGTTAACACTGCTCCCAGTAACACAACAAAGCTTTGCACATCTGCCGGTATGAGTGCCCGTACCCACATCAAGAACAAGAGCGCCGACAGACTTTTTACAAAGATATCTGAAGCTAAGACTTGTTTTGCTTTCAGCGCCGAGATCACCCCTACCCCGTAGAACAAAATTGTAAATGCACCTATTAGAACGCGCATGGTGCTTACTTCAGTTGGCGGTACTACCTGTGCAACTGAGAGCACACTAAATACTCCATAGATACCCACTGCTGCCACCAGCACTTCTATCCAGCCAGTCAAGACAACAATCCAGACTGAGGCTGCTAAGATTACAAATAAGTAGAGGTACAGCCCCACGATAGACGGCGACGCTGAGACCACCAGGAACGGTGCTAGTGCTGCTACAACAAGCCCAATAAGCGCCCGTGTTTTTACTTTCTGAATAACACTCGAAACTGCGATACATGCAGAAATACTTGCCATCATGATAAGTGCAATTGACGGCGTGAAAAAGTCGTAGACTTCCCGAGCTGCATAGATCGTTGATAAAAGAGTGGCTGCACCAAGCGCAACAATGACAGTGCCCTGTTGCTCATTTTTTGCTGTGCGGAGGAAACCTGCAACCAGGATCGCGGCACCGACACAGAGCCCGGCTGAGATACGCCCCATTGGCCCGATCCAGTTCTGAGCAAAAGCGTAGGTCACAAACCAGCCTAAACCAAGCAGTACTAAAAATGCCCCCACTTTCAGGAGCCAGTCGGTCATGAGCCACTCTAGGACTGCTCCTTCAAAAGATCTTCCTGCTACTGTGTTCGTTTGAACGCTGTCCTGTGCAGCAGGGATGTTCAACTGTGTTGGCAGTGCTGGTGTCACCGGTTCAGACTTTTTCTCGGCACCCGAGAAGTTTCTGACCCGTAGTTTCTCTTCGAGCTGACTGACTTTCGTGTGTAGATAAATAGTGTATAGAAACGCTAAAAAACTCAGGAAAACACTCATATACATTCATAGTACCAGTCAGACACTAGGCTTGACAAGTGAATAGACAATACAGTAGTGTGACTGTACTACATATTCGTGTCTGTACTTTGTGGAATCTGGTGAAAATCCAGAGCTGTGCCGCAACGGTAAAGAGAACTTTTTCTCAAGCCCGATCTTCAAAGTGCCTTAATTAAAAGACCGACGAGCATCGGAAGTGTTGTTTTTATAAACGCTCCCTATGCTCCTCTCTATAGAGGAGTTTTTTGTGTCCACCGAACATCGGCACCCACAGCATCGTGAAGCGCAGCCACCCGCCAGTGAGAAGCTCGTTCTGTGGAGTTCTGAGCGGTACTTCTCAAAAGAGCCGGCTGCTGCCGAACAGCTGAGGCAAGACCTCACTTCGTTTTTTGATGAGTATAGTTTTTTGCGCGCTGCAGTAACGTATCCGTACGGCCCCAGTGGTATGCAACAGGGCTACACTGAACCAATCTCCGCAGTGACGGCACGATTTCTTGAACGGATTAAAAATGAGAAACGCCCGACCGCCCGTGCAGAAGCAGAGCTAGCAACTTCAAAATATGTCGTGGCATGGATGAACTCGCACGATCACGAAAAGCTGCCAGAACGACTAATCACCATCAGTCCTCGGGGCACCAAAGAAGAACTGTATCCGGGGCTGAACACCAAAAACTACGTCTTCATCAATGTGTTTGAGAAGTCTGAGACTGGCTTTGTCTTAAAGCAGTTCCGCTCGTATGATACGAATGAACACTTGCCCACTGTGCAAGCATCCCTTGCTGCACTCTCTGGGCAGAAAAATGCGCTCGAGTATCTGCCGACTGCTGCGCAGCAGCAGCCTGATCATCGCACTATCACAACGCTCGTGCACGTCCCCGATTCAGTGCCGTTCTCACAGATTGAAGCGGTACTGTACGCACAAAAAAAACACTGGCCGGTGGACATCGACCGTGAACTTCCCCAGGTACCCAGCACTGCCCGAGTTACTGAACTACAGCGCACCACAGAGTACTGCATGCAGCTCTATCACGAACTAGCAGCGACTACGCTCACCACCAAAGAAAAGCACTCCCAGTACACCGAACTCATCACCCTGGTACGGGCGGCCCTGCTTAAGTGGACCGAAGATCACGCCACAAACTATCACACAGCTGAATCACCACGCCACTATCACCTCGATCTCGATCTCATAACTGCTTCTTGGAAAGCACGAATCAAGCAAAAATCAGGTTCTACACTTGCCCGAGAAGACGTTGCTGCACTCGAAAAAATGAAGCTCATAACACAACTTAA
>CAYMVN010000004.1:0-34385 GCA_964394125.1 uncultured Pseudomonadales bacterium
GTCTGTGCTACACTTACGCTCATGACAACAGAAAACCGCACCCCCACTCAAGCTGTTATTTTAGCTGCTGGTGAAGGCTCACGGTTTGCGCCATTCTCGCGCCGCCCGTCACACAAAAGTAGTCTGCCGCTCATGGGTGAAGCAATTATTGCTCAAACGGTGCGTGCCCTCGAAAGAGCCGGAATTCATGATATTGTCATTATCAAATCACCACAAGATACTCGGCTTAAAGACGCCCTGCACCAAAGTTCTAGTACAACAAAGGTGCAGTTTGTGAATCAAGAAAAGCCACTGGGAATGGGTGACGCGCTCCTTTCAGCCAGGGCACAGCTCCACGACCGTTTTCTTGTTGTGAATCCGCAACAAATCAATATCGCAGAGCATCTGAGTGCGTTACAAGAACTTCAAATTCCAGAGGGTGAGTCTCCACCAATCCTCTTTACTCAGACAACCCAGTGGCCAGAGCGGTATGGCATCGTAAAACTTGAAGGAAGCAGAGTTACACAAGTGATAGAAAAACCAGAAAATCTCAGAGGAACAACACAACAGCGAATTCTTGGTATTTACATCTTAAATCAAGACTTCATACAGTGTCTACAAAATAGATCACTTGAGCCATATCAATTTGAAGCAGCGCTCGACGCGTATGCACAACAAAAAACTATTCTGGCGGTTGTCAGCGATGCACAGAGTCTGACGCTTAAGTATGCCTGGGATCTCTTTGCCATAGCCCAGTACAAATTTGAACAAATTCCAGCAACTGGCTCCATCTCTCCAGAGGCTCAGATTCACGAGACAGCACTTATTTCTGGGCCAGTCATCATTGAAGCAGGGGCAAAGATCTTCGAGTATGCAATCATTCATGGCCCCGCATATATCGGTAAAAATGCGGTAGTTGGCAGTTACTGCAAAGTAAGAAACGGCACAGTTTTAGAAGAGGGAGTAGAGCTACAGAACGCTGTCGAAGTAAAGCACTCGCTGGTAGGCGCACACACCCACATTCACTCAGGGTTTATTGGAGACTCAATTATTGGTGAGAACGTACGTATCGGAGCAGGGTTCACGACGGCAAATCGGCGTTTAGATCGAGAAGCGATTCGTGTTTTGGTAAAAGGTGCACCGATTGAAACTGCCACGACATTTTTTGGGTGTCTGATTGGTGATAGAACAAGTATTGGGATTCACTGCGGAACAAACCCCGGCACGAGTATTGAACAAGACAGCACCATTTACCCAATGACACTTATTTCAAATCCAAAAGTTGAGTGAGATAGGTGGCGAGCGCATCATCATCTGAGCTGCCAACAACGATCTCTGCAATTTTTTTCAAACTCTCTGGAGACTCTGCCATCGCGACTGAGTGGCCAACACGAGCAAGAAGTTCTGCGTCGTTTGTGTTATCACCCGCGGCAAGTACTTCACTCAGCTGTATCTGTAACTTTTCACACCAGACTGCTGCTGCGACAGCTTTGTTTACTCCAAATGCCGTGATATCAAAGTACTGTGAATCTGGGTCACTGCCCATGAGTTTGACACTGCACGTATCGAGTGAAGCTATGAACGTGCGGATCTGAGTATGTATGTTCACCACAGAAATGAGTGGTGTATCCAGTGGTTCACTGATTGGTTGTACAGAGATCTTCCAAGGATGCTGTTCTAAGTTTGCGCGCAGTGCTTCACTACAATACAGTGTGTCGCCGCTTCCATAGACAACTGCGCCACCCAGTCGCTCAACTTCATGAGTAATTTTTTGAACGACTTGTTTTGAAAGTAACTTCTCCCAAATAACTGTTCCCGATGCTGTCACGATCTGCCCGCCACCAGCAGTACAGTGCAGCGCATTTTCAGAAAAGAACGGAAGAATGTAGTTTTTTACAGCTGCGTAGTGACGACCCGTAGACACACCACAGAAGATTTTTTTCTCACCAATTCTTGCAAGTGCCGTTGCTGTTGCCTCAGAGATCTCACGCTTCGAGTTGGTCAACGTGCCATCAATGTCGAGGAGGATACCTTTTGGTTGAAATGGGTGTGTCATGGGGTGGGTGGTTGGACGAAGTTCGAACCTGTTTTTCTCCAACTTTATAAGTTTTTTATCACCGTTACTAAAATAGTTAACCCATTTACTAAATCATCTTCAGATATAGTTAGAGGTGGCATTATTTGGATACAATCTCCTGCATCAGCCATATGTAAGCCATTCTCAAAACACTTGTTGATGATTGTCGTTGAGAGCTCGCTATTATCTTCACCATTTTTATTTTCTTGACTGATATCAAAGGCAATTTCTAAACCCCACCCACGTAAGTTTTTCATGTTAGGATTTCCACCTAGTTCAGCCTCTATCATTGACTTCACAAGCTGGCCTTTTCTTTCTGCTGCTTCCCACACTTTATCGCGCTGATGAATTTGAAGAGTTTTGAGAGCAGCGGCACAAGTTAATGGAGTCCAACCAAATGTGGATGTCGGTTTAAAAGCTCCAATGTGTTTTTGCACGAGAGACGATTTCGTTACCACCGCACCAATTGCGCCAGCACCATTAGAAATACCCTTTGCCAAAGTTACGATATCAGGTACTACATTTTCATGTTCAATACCAAAAAGAGTCCCTGTTCTGCTAAATCCACTTCCTACCTCATCAACTACTAAGAGTGTTCCATATTTTTCGGTTAGTTTACGGACAGCAGTCAAATACCCTTTAGGAGCTACTAACATTGAACCCCAACCAGTAATTAAGCCTGGTTCCGTAAATACTGCCGCTACTTTTTCTGCTTTAAGGACATTCTCAAGTTTCTCAATAAACTTAGCCAAAACTACTTCTTCTGACTCTTCACTTCCAAAAGCATTTGGATATTCAAGTTGAGTAAATTCTGGCACAAGTGGTGAGACTGCTTTTACATAGTCAGGAATAAAACCTAGAGCAAGTGTTCCAAAAGATTGACCGTGATAGGTATGGGCAAAGCTAACAATTTGTTGTCTCCCTGTGACAGCCCGAGCGATCTTTAATGCCATCTCATTGGCTTCAGTGCCACCAGTAGCTCTGCAAACGCAATCAAGTGAATCAGGAAAAGCGTCGATCAAAGCCTTGGCATACTCAATTTGAACTTCATCCGCAGTCCACATTGGAGCATATACACTCTTTTGGGTTTGGGCTGCTACAGCTTCATTAACTTCTGGGTTATTCCATCCCAGGTTAGTCGTATTCCAACCACTACTAAAATCAATATATCTCTTACCATCTTTATCCCAAAGGTAACTACCTTCAGCTTTACCCAGATCAAATCTCCAATCGACTACGGGGTTGTAAACGATATTGTGTTTAATCATAAAACAATTTTAACAGAATAAGGTTCAAAATCTGGATAGTAGATTCTCAGAGTGAGAATCCGATAATGGGGTGGTATACCGGGTTCGAACCGGCGACCTCGTCCTCCACAGGGACGCGCTCTAACCAACTGAGCTAATACCACCATTTTATGTCAGCAATTATACTGCAAAAAGTCAGTGTGCGCCCACCGGGAATCGAACCCAGATTTAAGGCTTAGAAGGCCCTTGTTCTATCCGTTGAACTATGAGCGCACCTTGAGACACATATTATACATTCAATTGGCACATCTGTGGATAACAAACAAGTAGAGAAGCACAGCACTCAAAACTGCGGTTGATCTTGCCCAGACAAACGTCCTACAATGACACCATGACTATTTCATCAATTTCTGCATACGAAGTAATTGCCTCCGGCGGATATCCCACTGTTGCCGTCAAGGTCACACTGGAGAGTGGCGTAACTGGCACGGCATCAGTGCCCTACGGCGTTTCAGCTGGGTCCCATGAAGCCTCTGTTTTGACTGATGGTGACATGCAGCGATATAACGGCAAAGGAGTGCTCCATGCGCTTCATAATGTAACCTCAGAAATTGCTCCACACATTATTGGACTTGAAGCCGATAAACAACAGCAGATTGACCACATTATGTGCGATCTCGATGGCACCCCACAGAAAACACGACTTGGAGGCAACGCTATTCTTGCAGTCTCCCTTGCAGTTGCACGTGCTGCCGCAGCTGAAAGAAAACTACCGCTGTATGAGTACCTCAGACAGACCTACTCACTGCCAACACCAGTCACACTTCCGCAGCCGATGGCAGTGGTCATTGAAGGCGGTAAACACGCAGACAACTCAACCGATCTACAAGAGTTCTGTTTCTCAGTTCTTCGAGATACTTCACGTAAGGAAAGTGTCAGAATCGTGCTTGAGTGCTATCACGCACTTGAAAAAGTTCTTAAAAGTCACTTGCTTTCTACCAATGTTGGGAATGAAGGAGCGTTTGCACCAAGTGGTATTGCTAGTAACGAGGCCCCCTTTCAGTACATGCTTGCCGCAATCACACAAGCTGGGTACGTACCCGGGAAAGATGTGGGCATCTCGATCGACGCGGCAGCGAGCGAGTTCTATTCTGACGGAATGTACCACCTCAAGCTTGAGAATAACGTTCTGACTGCACAAGAACTGCAGCTCTACTTTGAAGGATGGATGGAGCGGTACCCCATTGTTACACTCGAAGATCCACTTGCAGAAGATGACTGGCAGAACTGGCCAAGTATGAAAGAAATCTGTGACAGAAAAGGCGTGGCACTCATTGGTGATGATCTGACGGTAACGAACACTGAAAGACTCAAAAAAGCAATTGAACTGAAGGCAATTAGTAGTATTCTTATTAAGCTCAACCAGATTGGCACACTCAGTGAAACCATCGCCTGTTGCGTGCTCGCGAAACACAATAACCTGCAAGTTGTACCGTCACATCGTGGAGGTGGTGAGACAAACGACACGGCAATGATTGATGTCGCAGTAGCCGTTGGCGCAAACTTTATTAAAGTAGGCCCAACGCGAGGTGAGCGAGTAGAGAAGTACAACCGGCTACTTGAAATTGAAGCAGAGCTTACTGGGAATCGTTTCTAGTTAGCGCGTGAGACGTACTCGTGTGTGTCTGTGTCGATGATGATCTTGTCGCCTTTTTTAACGAAGAGTGGCACCATTACTTTTAGACCAGTCTCAACAAATGCTTCTTTTTTTGCCTGTCCAACAGTGTTTCCTGCACTTGCATCTTCAGCTTCAGTAACAGAAAGTGTTACTTTTTGTGGCAAGCGAATTCCGATTGGTGCTTCTTGATACAAGATAACGTAGACTTGTGCATCACTAGTTAACAGCTTGACGTCATCTTCAACAAGTGCGATCGGCACACTAATTTGCTCAAATGTTCTTTGATCCATGAAGACAGCTTCCGTGTCGTCTGCATAGAGAAACTGCATTTCCTGGTTCATCACTTCAACTTCTTCGACTGATTCAGGTGATTTATAGGTAAACTCTTGTGAGTACCCAGTTTTGACGTTCTTTAACTTAACTCTGATAAACGCTGAGCCTTTACCCGGACTGACGAAGTCAGTTTTAGTAACTTGGCATGGCTCGTTCTTGAAGAGCACGTACATGCCTTTGCGGATATTTCCTGCTTTGATAATCATAGATCCTTTCAAAATGACACCCTATTGTACCTCATTCTTTTCTATTACTCGACTACGAACAATTCTTCAGCCGGGAAGAGGAGCACATCTGAGATCGACTCTGCATTTGCAAAGAGCATGACTAATCGGTCAATTCCGACGGCAATTCCACCACAGCGAGGGAAGCCCGACTTCAGCGCCGCAATAAATACTGTATCTGGTTCCCAAGTATCCTGGTTATTTTTCTTGCGAACTGCGAGTTGTGCAAGCAACCGGTTCTCTTGTTCCTGCCAATCAGCAAGTTCTGAGAATGCATTGCCCAGTTCTAGTCCTGCTACATAAAACTCAAATCGTTCTGCAAGCCGCTCATCTGATTCTTTCTTCTTCGAAAGTGCCGCTTGTGACGCTGGATAGTCATAAAAAATGCATGGCTCTGTAGCACCAAGGTGTGGCTCTATTTCATTTAAAACAACTTGATAAAAAGCGTCATCATACGTTGTATTTTCATCTACAGCATAACCCTTTTCTTTCGCTTTCGTTATAAGAAGTGACTCTGATAAAAGCTCATCTTCGGTAATTCCAGCATACTGCAGAAATGCATCAGTAATTTTGAGCCGTCGCCAGGGCTGAGCAAAATCAAACTTTTTTCCACGAAAGGTACAGACACTTGGCTCTGCTGCAAGCCCTGTTAGGTCGTAGGGCGACCGTTCAGGAAAGTGCTTCCTTAACGAAACATATTGAGCTATAAAAGCGAGCAGTTTTTCACAATCATCCATGACATCAGTGTAATCTGCATTAACTCGATACCACTCAAGGATGGTGAACTCAGGGTTATGTCTCGAACTTGCCGGCTCTCCAGAACGGAAACTTTTGCAGATCTGGAAACAACTACCACTCCCCGCCGCAAGTAGTTTCTTCATCATGAACTCGGGGCTGCCGTTGAGTCTCCCCAGCGTTTTCCCTTGAGGTATCTTCCACTCTGAGCTAAAGAGTTCTATCTTCGGTTCAGGGTCGGGGGAGGGAACAAACAAGGGTGTTTCAACTTCAAGAAAGTGTTGATTTTTGAAAAAAATCCGTACAGCATCAAGCACTGCTTCTCGAATCTGCGCTACTTCTTTTTTTTGCATTGTATTATTATATCCCACTTTCTTGTATACTACTGCTTTAGTTAACAAAAGTACTCATGAATCAAACAATAAAAATTCACGCATTCCTAGCACACAAAGGAGTTGCCTCACGCAGAAAAGCTGAGGAGTTGGTTGCACAAGGTCTGGTGACAGTAAATGGAGAGCTTGCGGTTATTGGCCAGAGAGTAAACCCAGACAAAGACGACGTAACAGTAAAGGGTTTGCACTTGTCGCATGCTGAAAAGAAGCGATATTTTTTAGTTTATAAACCAGTTGGTTATATTTCAACCACCCATGATGAGCTACAACGACGGAATGTGCTTTCGCTTGTGCAAGATGTTGAAGAACGGTTATACCCGGTCGGCCGACTCGATAAAGATAGCGAAGGGCTCATGTTGCTCACCAATGATGGTGATCTGGCGTACAAGCTCACGCACCCCAAGTTTCAGTTACAAAAAACCTACGAAGTAACTGTTTCTGGGAAACCTTCTCCAGCTGCGCTCTCACACTTAAAGCGCGGCGTAAAACTTTCAGAGGGGTACATTCGACCAGATGAAGTTACCGTCCTTGAAAGTGAAGACGGAAAAACAGTGTTGCACATCACCATTCACCAAGGGCTCAACAGACAAATTCGCAGAATGTTCGAGCGGATCGGCTACGACATCATCAAATTAGTTCGTATTCGCCTGGATAAGTGGACGCTGGATGATCTTGCAGGGCAAGCAGTTCGTGAGATCTCGCTTTAACCCTTTTATTCGTACTTTTTGATTGCTTTTTCCTCAAGAAAACTGTATTCTGATATCAGTGATATTCACTGCAAAAAATTGCACTGGCAGACACTTCCTGCACCAGTTTTTATTGGTGTGTTTTTTTGTAGTTACAGCAACTCTTTTTGCACTTTTAACCCCTCATACGTCGCATGCTGCAACTGTTACCTGGACTGGGCTTGGTAGTGACGCAACTTGTGGTGGCAATGCGGGAGATGGAAATAAGTGGTCGTGTGGGGCAAATTGGTCTACTTCAGCGGTGCCTGCAGCTGCTGATGCAGTCATATTTGATGCAACTTCGACGAAAGCTGTCTCGATAGCGGCTAACATTTCAGTTACTTCTATTGCAATTAACACTGGATACACCGGCACAATAACGCAGAGTGCAGGAGTGACAATCACACTCAGTTCGACAAATGCAAATACGGCTTTTTCACAAGCCGCCGGGACATTTGTTGGCAGCAGTGGCACAATGACGCTTTCGACTGGTGGTTTTACTCTCTCGGGAGGAAGCTTTACTGCCCCTTCAGGAACACTGCAGATCGGAAGAAACTTTACTGTCACTGCAGGTACATTTTTACATAATTCAGGGACAGTAACGTTTATGTATGGTACCCAAAGTGCAGTGCTCAGTTGTGGGACAGCTACATTCAACCTAGTGAACTTCAGCAAGGGCATCTCTACATCAATTACCGTTGCCTCTGACTGCATTATTCCGCTTGCTGGTACAAACCCCACAAGTGTTGGTGACATTGTCAACAATGGGAACATCTCAGTCACTGGCAACTGGTCGATTACTGGTGACTACACAAGCAATGCAGGTGCAGTGCTTACCATGACAGGCACAACTTTTACTGCGGAAAGTATTAGTTTAACGGGAGGAACATTTCCTTCTGGAGTGACAACGCTTTTCGCAAATGTTAGTTATGCAGATACGGGAAGTGTCTTGCACAATGGGGCAGATCTTACTTTGACACAGACTGTGAATGGAAGTTTAAACTGTGGAACTGCAACCTTTAACTCCGTAACGATTCAAAAAAGCACTGGCTCTACCGTCACTCCGACTGGGAGCTGTACAACCAATGACTTTAATTTATTAACAGGAACGCTTGCAAATGCAGCCAGCCCGTATACGTTTAGTATAGCTGGAAACTTAACAATCAACGTCAGTTCGGCATCACAAAATTTTGGCGGAGCAAATGTTTTAGTGGTCTTTAATGGCAGTGGCAATCAGTACATTATTCAGAATTATGGTGCATTTAATTCACCATTTACTGTTTCTAAAGCTGCAGGGAAACTTTCTCTCCATACAGATTTTTACACCGCCAGTGGACAAACATGTACAGTCTCACAAGGCACCTTTGCGCTTGCTGGATATGATTTTGTGTGTGGTTCTACGTTTTCACTTGCAAGTGGGACAACCCTTGAAGCGCATGGCTATGAGTACTTTACTGTCCCCGCACAAAGTACGGGTGCAACAATCTCCTACATCGGCAGACCAGATAGTATCGTACAGTCGTTTGCGCTTCGTGGCTTGTCATACAAAAACGTAACACTGAATCTGAGTGATGCTACTGACATCTTTGATAGCAGAAACATCCTTGGGACTGGTCTCGTTGGGCACTGGAAGATGGAAGCAGGCTCAGGGAGTGTTGATGATTCTTCTGTTAATTCAAATCTTGCAACGCTGAATGGAAACGCAAGTTACTCCACTGATGTTCCCACTTTAGCAGACGAAAGTAATACACACTCTCTAGCTTTTGATGGAAGCGGGGACTACCTGAACATGGGTGGCAACCTTGACACTACTCAAAATACACGAGGAATTACTTTTTCAGCCTGGATAAAGAAAAACACCAACGCCTCGCAAGATCAGATTATTGGGTACTCTACAAACGCCAGTAATAACATATCTAGAGCATACCTCTTAACAAATGCAGCGACGCTCGATTGTGGTGCACGTGCGGCAGACAGCGAAACTACACAGTCGAAGTTTACTGGCAGTGTGTTGACTACTGGTGTGTGGTATCACGTTGTCTGTGTCATCGACTACCCCAACGATAAAATTGCAATTTATCTAAATGGGGTGCCACAAACAGCAACGGGAGTTGTCTCTTTTACTCAAGACTTTACTGACAATACAACCAGCTTGACTTCTGCGATTGGTATTGACGAAGATAAGATTGGTAATGATTTTGATGGTTTGCTTGATGAAGTGCGTGTCTACAACAAAGCACTTTCAGCAACAGAAGTAGCAGCACTTGGCACCGGATACGCTTCAAGCGCACTCACGTCACCACTCAGTATTGCAGGTAACTTTACTCTAACCACAGGGGTCCTCTATCCACCAGCGGCACTGAGTGTTGCTGGGAACTGGACAAATACCGGTACGTTCAATCACAACTCAGGAACAGTTACATTAGATGGTAGTAATCAAAGTATTTTTGGAGAAACACCATTTTATAACTTTACGAAACAAACAAGTACTGCTGATACGCTGTCGTTCCAGGCAACAAAAGTACAGACGATTCTTGGAACGCTCACCTTAAATGGAGCTGCCAGTAATGTACTCAGTATCTTTTCTAACTCGAATGGGACCCAGTGGAAGATTGATCCCCAAGGGTCGCGTTCAATCAGCTACTTGAATGTAAAAGACAGTAATAATATTAGTGTAACTCCAATTGCAGTAAACGGATTAAATATTACTGACAGTGGGAACAATACGAACTGGAGTTTTTCGAGCGGTGTTCCTGCAATTTCGGTAACTCCACTCAGCCCTGATCCAACAGCATCGACAACTCCAAGTATCTCCGGCACTGTGACAGATGACACCGGGACTGTCGCACTAGTTGAATTTCAAATGGACGGAACTGCTGGAGCTTGGACAGCTTGCGTTGCTCAGGATGGAAGCTTTAACTCTGCAAGTGAAGCATTTACGTGTACCATTTCAAGCGCTTTAAGTAACGGAAGTCACACTATCTACATTCGGGCAACAGATAATGACAGCAATGTAACGCCAAATGCCGAAGCAGCCACAGATTCGTTCACAGTTGATATCACAGCTCCAGTTATCTCACTGACTGCATACACTCCAGACCCCAGTAGTGACGCATCACCAACCCTTTCAGGAACAGTAACTGATGCAGCAAGTAACGTGCAGTTGGTGCAGTATCAAATCAACGGGACAAGTGGCACGTGGCATGACTGCGGTGCCACTGATGGTACATTCTCGAGCAGTACTGAGAGCTTTAGTTGTACTGTTTCTCCAGATTTGAGTGATGGTAACTACAGTGTGTATGTTCGCGGAATAGACTCACTGACTAACACCGGTTCTGGTGGAGCACTCGCTTCAGATAACTTTACGATAGATATCACCCCACCGACTATTCCCGGTACTCCAAGTGCAACGACAGGGGCAACTGATAACACACCCACTTGGCAGTGGGCACGATCTACTGACGTATCAGCAGGTTTATCTGCAACGAATGCATACACGCTTGAGTGGTCAAGATCAAACACCTTTAGTTCCGGTGTTTCAACTACACAGGTGGGTACTAATAACTGTTCAGAAGCCACCTGTACCTTTACGCACTCAGCCACACTTATTGATGGCACCTGGTACATACGAATCAAGGCGACAGACTTAGTAGGCAATGTTTCGAGCTACTCTACAAATGGAGTGCTGCTCGTAGATGCAACCAACCCAACGATATCACTCACAGCAATTTCTCCAGACCCTGGTACAGAAACACATCCCACACTTTCTGGAACTGCCACTGACAGTACCAGCACTATTGCCAGTGTGCAGTATCAAGTTGACAGTACCAGCGGTACATGGAGTAGTTGTACTGCAACTGATGGTTCATTTAACGGACAAAGCGAAGCATTCACCTGCACGATCGCAACAGCACTCACAGGAGGTACACACACAATTTATACTCGTGCGACCGACTCTTCAGGAAACATAACGAGCAACCTACTGGCGTATCGCGATACCTATAGTGTTGATATCGCCGCGCCAAGCATGAGCATCACTCCACTGAGCCCCAACCCCACGAATGACACCACACCCACTTTTTCAGGAACAGCGACAGATGATACTGCACAGGTGAGTGCAGTACAGTATCAAGTTGATGGGACAGGCAGTACTTGGAGGAGTTGCGCTGCAACAGACGGCACTTTTGATGAGCAAAGTGAGGCATTTACCTGTACTACAACTGCACAAATAAATGGAGTACACACACTGTATGTTCGCTCTACTGATTCTGCTGGTAACACAACTATCAATGCATCAGCAGTAACAGCATCGTTTACCATTGACACTGTTGCGCCACAGATTACCGTCACACCACTTACCCCAGACCCAACGAGCGACACAACGCCATCGTTAACAGGGACTGTTTCTGACACCTATAGTTCTGTTGCAACAGTCCAGTATCAAGTAAATGCGACGGGTGGTAGTTGGTCTAACTGTACTGCAGATGATGGTACTTTCGATGAGCAAAGTGAATCGTTTACGTGTACCGTGAGCTCTGCACAAACTGATGGAACCTACACACTCTATCTTCGCGCCAGCGATGCACTTGGTTCAACAACTGCAAACGGGGCGTACAGTAGTGACACCTTCATTATTGACACGAGTACCGCCAGCATTTCACTCAATAGCTACACTCCAAACCCCACGACAACACAAACACCTACAATGAGCGGTAGTGTCACTGATGCAGTTTCGCTTATTACTTCTGTAGAGTTCCAAGTAGATAGTGTTGCCGGTAGCTGGTCGAGCTGTACTGCAGACGATGGCACTTTCGATGAGCAAAGTGAGACATTTACGTGTACAGTAAGCACAACACTTTCTGATGGAGCTCACTCGCTATACGTTCGGGCCACAAACGATGCACTCATTACGACTGCGAATGGCTCGGCGCCACACATCTCGATTACTGTTGATACTTCCGCACCAGCCGTGACTCTTACACCGATCTCACCAGATCCAACCAGTGATACTACACCGACACTCACCGGTACAGCGACTGATGCATACGCGAGTATCACTGCGGTACAGTATCAAGCAGACTCAGTATCAGGAACTTGGCATGCTTGCACTGCTACAGATGCTGCATTTAATGAACTGACAGAAAACTTCACCTGCACTGTTAGCACTGCGCTTTCTGATGGGGCACACACACTCTACATCAAAACGACGGACTCGCTTGGAAACACCACAACCAGCAGCTTTACTTCAGATGCATTTACTGTTTCTACCGGCACACCTGCTATTACTGTTACGCCACTCTCACCAGATCCTTCTAGTGATACAACACCGAGTGTAACTATCTCTGCAACTTCACAGTACTCAACCGTCGCAGCACTGGAATATCAAGTTGATGTCATAACTGGCAGCTGGAATACCTGCATAGCGAACGATGGAACATTTGATGAAGCAAGTGAAACTGCAACCTGTACTGTAGCAGCCGCCTTGTCTCAAGGCGCACACACCATGTACTTTAGAGCGACCAATGGTATCGGCTCAATAACCCCGAGTAATAGTCTTGCTAGTGATGTCTTCACCATAGATACGAGCGCCCCGCTCTTAACACTAAATGCACTTGCACCCGACCCGAATGGTGACACAACACCGACCTTGAGTGGAACAGCGAGTGATTTATATGGCATTGTGGCAAACGTCAGTTATCAGGTTGATAGTACTGCGGGGGCTTGGCTCACTTGTGCACCGAATGATAGTAGCTTTAATAGTTCTTCAGAACAGTATAACTGTACTACAGATGTGTTAAGTTATGGCACGCATACAATCTACGTACGTGCGACAGATGGTTTAGGAAACACCACTGCAAGTGGTTCATACCGGAGTGATGTTTTTACCTTAAACTCTACGGCACCGGTTACTGCCACGAGCCCAACGGGAAGTATTGCCATTCAGATTGAAGGAAACACAAACCCAACGTACACGACCAGCAGAAGTGTAACCCTTACAGTATCCGCTTTCGATACGGAAAGTGCCACATCACTGCTCAGCATGAGGATCTCAGAAAATAATTCATTTACGGGTAGCAGTTGGGAGAGTTTCACGACGGAAAAATCCTTCACTTTGTCTGAGGGGGATGGCACAAAAAGAGTATACGTACAGCTCAAAGACCCAGACGAGTTAAGTTCTGAAACGTACTCTGATTCAGTTATCTTTGACCAAACTGCACCGACAGGCATCGAGCTACTGCAGCCTGCTGCAGACTCCGCGACATCACAAAAGAACCCGCTCTTCCAGTTCAAAAAAGCTACCGATCTTGTCTCAGGAGTTGCTTCATACAAAGTGTTTGTAGATGACAGAAGTGTGTTCGGCGACATTCCACCAACACCACCGGCGGGAACAAGTGAGATACGGACTGACTCGCTGCTTATTACCTATGATGACACAACTATTTCAGTTAAATCTCTGCAGGCTGCCAGTGAGCTCAGTGTCGGTGCACATACTTGGTACGTGCGGGTTGCTGATGCAGCAGGGAACTCTCGCTCCACAGCTACTCGAACTGTCACGGTAGATCTAACTGTGCCGCTCTTTGAAGTACGAAGTATTGGTGGCGATTCACAGACTATTACTCCAACAACCCCCGCAGGAAAGATCTTTACAACCACCCAACAGAAGCCGACATTCACAGGAATTGCTGAATCTGGAAGTCACGTTGTCGTTTCAAGTGAGAGTGGGCAGCTGTGCGAGACAACTGCTGCTGCTGATGGGAGCTGGTCCTGCAGCGCAACCACACCTCTGACAGCCACACGGCACACACTCACACTGACTGCTTCAGATTCTGCAGGCAACACGGTTGAACTTCCAACGGTCTATGTATTCGTTGGTTATGGTACGCTCGATTTAAGCACTTCACTCACAAAAAGTGGTGACAAGATTATTAGTAAAGAACTAGCAAAACATGTTTCTGAAACTGATACTGCTGCGGAGCACGTTACTGAGCTGACTGAAACGAGTGGCAGGTCATACGATGTAAAAGTAGTCGTCAAAGATACAAATGGAAATCCAATTGAGGGTGCAAAAGTAACGCTGTTTTCAACCCCAAGAGAAGGTATCTCAGATGCTCGCGGAGAAGTACTCTTTGCATCAGTTGAAGAAGGGGAACACACCGTTGTTATTGATTACAACAACTCTGTTGGTAAGAGAGGAGTAACTATTGAGGGCGAGTCAAAGACCATCGAGGTTGCAGTGGTTGTTACAGAGCGACATGCCTTCTTTAACCCATGGGTCATAACACTGACAACGATTCTCGTTCTAACCTGCCTGTGTCTTACCTGGCTCTTACTGAGAAATAGAGTATTGAATAGATCAAAAAAAGTAGCATGAGTATATGAAATATATGTTGGTACTTATAGGTGTACTGTTACTCTTTTCAGGAGCTTGATTCGTATTTTCATGGCGGCTGCTCTACACAGAGCTGCACAGACATGCAGAAAATCCTCGGGTGACTTTTGATGGCGCGTTGCCGAATACTCGTTTCACACAGACACAAGACAACATTCAGATTGCCTATACCTACTTTCCTATTGAAAAGTCACAAGGTGTGGTTCTGTTAGTTCACGGGTATGACAACCCAGGAGGAAAAACACAAATGTATGGGCATGTTGGCTACTTACACCAGCTGGGTTACTCAGTTGCTGCGCTTGATCTGCGCGCCTTTGGAGAGAGCAGTGGGCAAAAAACCACACTTGGTATTACAGAGTGGCAAGACGTGGTAACAGTCTTTGACGAGCTCAAAAAGCTGCCAGAGAATGGTAATAAACCAATCGGATTTCTCGGTGTTTCTATGGGCGCTGTGACGTCACTTATCACCGCCAGCGAGACACAGAAAGGTGACTTCGTTATTGCCGCGGTACCTTATGCATCACTTGACTCACTGTTATACTCGCAGCTGATAGCTAGAAAGTATCCAGCACCGCTATTCTTTCCCTTTGTCCGCTTAGCAAGTTATCTTGAGCTTGGCACCAGGGAGGATAGATACTCTGCAGAACAGGCAGTGACAAAGATCTCCGTGCCATTACTTATTATAGGAGCTACACAAGACAGAGTTGTACCACCAGGAGATGCAGATACCATCTATGCTCGTGCCACAAGCCACACAAAAACACTCGTACATATCGAGAGTAACCACGACACGTTCTACTACAAACCTGATGAATTTAAGCACGCTGTGAAAGTTTTTTTAGAAGCTGTTCAGAAGTAAAGTGAGCGGGTAAAGGGAGTCGAACCCTTGTCACCAGTTTGGAAAACTGGAGCTCTAACCGTTGAGCTACACCCGCACTCGTACTGCTATTTTACCGCTTTTGTGCGTTTCCTGCAAACGTCCAATTGAAGGCAACTCCTGTTAAAACCAGACTGACAACAAAAAGAGATGAACTCAAGAGGAAAACTCCGGGAATCGTCACTTCTGAAACTGCACCAGCCATCAGCGGCCCTAAGATCTGCCCGAGAGACATGTACGACTGATTTATACCCAGTATCTCACCTTGATCTTCTTGTGGTGCGTTCTCAGAAAGTAAGCCAGAGAGTAGTGGCATAAGAGGAGCGACAACTATCAGATACAGAATTGAAGTTATCATGTGAGTGCCAAACGTTCTTGCCCAGAAAAGCGCTGCCATACTGATGGCACCAGCAAGGGTACTATAAAAAACAACTTTTGGTTTATTAGGGAAGAACTTCAGTAACTTTCCAACACCAAAGCCTTGCATAATAATGCTGACTATTCCAATGACAGTAAAGTAGAGTCCTAAGTCTCTTGAACTGAGATGAAAAAGATCATTGGTGATTGACTGCGCACCAATAATGAATGCATTACCAGCTGTAGAGATAACAAAGTTAATGACAAAAAGGATACCTACTATTGGCATGTACAGTGCATGCAGCATCTCCTTAAAGTTGAAAAGAGACTCTCTTGTGTGCACTTTTCGTTGCGAAAGTGGCAAGCTCTCTTCTAAAAAGAAGTAACCAAAAATACTTGCGAAGATCGCTAAACCTGCAGAAAAGAAGAATGGCAGTGCCAAACTATACTGACTCAGTAAGCCACCGATCGCTGGGCCAATTAAGAATCCGAAACCAAATGAAGCACCGAGTAAGCCAAATGCTTTCGCTCGTTCTGGTCCTTTGACGGTATCTGCAATAACAGCCTGTGCAACAGACATGTTGCCACCAGTTATTCCGTCAATAATTCGTGCTACAAAAAGCTGCCAAATAGTCTGGGCAAGTGCAAACATAATAAGTGAAATGCCCGTACCTAAAATGCTAAAAATAAGCAGTGGACGTCTCCCGTACACATCTGAAAGTCTGCCAATAATAGGCGTAAAGATAAACTGAAAGAGTGAGAATGAGGCAAAAAGTAGGCTTAGACCGCCACGAGACAAGCCAAATGTCTTTGCATATGGGTAGAGCAGCGGAATAATAACTCCATACGCAAGTGCATTCACCAGCATGAGAATCGATAGAAATATCAGTGTTTTGTTTTTCATTAAGTAGTGCCTTCGACGGTTTATAACGAAGTAGTAATTATATACTATTCTCGTAAGAAAGTGTGCAGTATAATAGACCCGTCTTTACAGACTGTGCCTCGATGGCGGAATTGGTAGACGCGTCAGACTTAAAATCTGATGGCCTCGCGGCTGTGTGGGTTCGATTCCCTCTCGAGGCACAAAAGCATGCTATAATCTTGAAAGACAATTCGGGGAGTAGTTCAGTTGGCTAGAATGCGCGCTTTGGGAGCGTGAGGTCGCAGGTTCGAGTCCTGTCTCCCCGACATAATAGAACTGATAGTCGGTACAGAGTCATAATTGATTGGATCACCATTCTTTTTATCAGGTTCTACCTTTTCTAATTCCACACAGACTTTTTCATAGGTTTTACGCACGAGGTAAAATGGTTTTTGATCAGGAAATTGAATCTTTTTGCCTTCTAGTGTCAGGTTATACCCTAATGATTTCAAAATTAGGCTCTTTTCCTTACTATCGCCATTTTCAAACCAATATTTTGCATAACATGCAAAGCGGAAAGTCTTTTCTGTTAGCTCCATATACTCATCTTGACCTTCATTAAGGCTCTGGATTTGTTCCTCGAGGCTCTCATGTTGCTCTTGTAGGCTTTTTCGTTGTAAAAGGTATTCTTCCTCACCTATAAGTTCACCCTGAAGATTTTTAGGAGATATCTTTAGTTGTAGTAACTGATTTTTTTGAGCAACAATAGCTTTAAGTTGTTTAGATAAATTATCGGCAACAATAGTAGTTCGATAGGCTTCATCATCATGAACTTCATTTAGGTACTTAATTGCCCAATCTTTAAAATCTTCTGGTATTTCGTATTGGCTCAGCTCTGTTTGGATCTGGTTGTCAATTTCATTGATCTCTAAGTGACCTTTTTGGCTACAGTCAGGATTCTTTTTCTTTGTGCAACCATAATAAATATAATGGCGAATTTTTGCTCTTTTCATTTCATCTATATGAACAAAACACTTCGGACAAATTTTTCTATTACCAAGATGAAACTTATATTTACAATTTGAACAAACTATTTGCCACTTTTCCTGTGCAACTATTGCCGAATGACATTCACCGCATTTTAAAAGACCTCTGTACGGTAGATCTATTTCAGATTTATTCTTTGTCCAGGAACCTATCCTTGCTTGAAGTTGTAGAAATTCTTTTTTAGTAAGCATAGGCGTATGTTTACCCATTGTTTCACCTTCTTTTCTCACCATCCATCCGTAGTAAAACGTATCTCTAAGGATTCGGTAAAAAGCTGGTTTATAGAGTTTACAGTTACCAGATCTTCGCCTTTGCCTTGTTTTATATCCCCATTCATTTACTAACTTATGATATGCCTCTGAAACTGAATACTCTCCACTTATAATCAGTTTCATTGCTTGTTGCAATAGAGGAAAGCGCTCTAAATCAACTATAATTTTATTTTCCTTTGTAATAGAGTCCTGAACATTTAAATAGCCTGGTTTTGCTAAGCCAATCCATTCATGTCTCTCAAAAAACTTTTGTTTATTTCCTCGTTTAACAATATCACTTAAGTCATCTGAATATTTTTTGCTCATAGCAAATTCTATTTGAAGCATAAATTTATCATTACCTGAGCCATCATGCTTGGTTCCTTTAGCTCGAATTTCTGTAAGTTTCCCACTATCTAGTAAATAAATGATCATGCCGCCATCTAATGCATTTCGAGCTATACGGTTAACGTGCCAAACAAGAATTGCGTTTGCTTTACCTTCTTCAATCATTTTGACCATCTCGTTGAACTTTGGTCTACCCAAAGAATGTGCAGATTGAGATTCCTCAAACTCTGCAATAACCTTGAGTTTATCTCGGTTGATTACTTCTTCCAGCTCCTTTCGTTGAGCGGGAATAGAAGCTACTTGCCGTTCTTCGTCTTCGCTACTTTTTCGCAAGTACATTATGTATTTCATTTCCTGTGTTTTTTCTCTGGTATTTGCCATATTTCCTTATATTTATATAGTATTTGGTTACTGGATCTCGTAAACTGGTACAACCGATTGAACTCTCCAATCATCTGCTTTAGGTATTGCCCGATAGATGAGCTTAAAAAAGTTAAGTAAATCGGTTCCTAGAGTGTTTGTATCTTCGTCATTCAGTTTGATGTTAAAGTGTTTGAAATACAGTTCCTTAAAGCTGTTTACAGCATGTATTGAGAGTTTCATATAACCCCCTTAGCCTTCAAAAGTGCAGTAATTCTTTCCGGTAAATCTGCATGAGGATCTGTGGCTTTAGGTAACTGGACAACTACATTAGATGATTGATTGTTTGACTGAGATTCTTCAGCCTTTAGAGTAAAATATTTCCGCCCACCTTCTTTAAATGAAGTTAGTTGAACATCATCCATACGAGTCAAGGCAATTTTTATCGTGCCTGGTGAGTACGAGACCTCTTTTTCCTCTAACCGCCGAATAATGTCAGCCTGATGAATTGGTTCAGAAGAGTTACTAATAACTTCAAGGATGTCGTCCATAGCCTGTTCCGTACTAGTTGACTCAGAATCTTTTGAAGTCTTATCTACATATCCAAGAAACTGGAATGAATTATCATTGCCTTCAAAACTCGGAAACTGAATAACAAACGTGCCCATCGATTCATCCCAACGACTTTTGGCGTGTTCAACGGTGATAAGACCGTCTCGTTTAGAAAAGTTTAGTAAACTGTCTACCATAGCTCCGATGTCACTTGAACCACGAGGTTTATCAATACCTGCTTTTCCAGCATCTTCCTTGCCTTGATGATGAGTAAAAATTATGGTTATTCCTTGTTGGGTAAGTTTTTTTAGCACTTCATGTACTTTAGTCACATCTTTTGACAAGTTTTCATCTCCTCCGACCACACGAATAAAGCTATCAATGATAAGAACTTCTGATTCAGTTCTGTCTAAGAGATCTTCAATCATTTGTAAGTGTTCATCATTATTACAAAATGCATTCATGTCATCAGAAAAAGAGACTGGCAAGTTTTCATCAAATTGAAGTAGCTTCAATCGTTTCTGAATAAGTCTTCGAGGATCTTCTTTAGTAAGAATGCATACTGACTTTGGCTCAGTGGAAAATCTATCTAAGAATGGTTGCCCAGAAGCGATCATTTGTGCCAGATAAAGAGTAAGAAAACTTTTCCCAACCCCTGGCTTACCTGTGATACAAGTAATACCTCCATTTGGAATAAGCCCTTCAACTAACCAATCAGTTTCTGGATATGAAGTTGATAGAATTTCGCCTAAAGAAAATTGGCTTAATGTATTGTTTGTCATAATGTTCCTTTGAATATGTTTGTAAGATTTAGTTGATTTCTCCTGCAGAAAGCGAAAGAAATTTAGCGATACATTTCTCTTCGAAGTCATAGAAAGGTTCGATAACTACTCTGAGTTTCTTTCCTGCTACTTGGAGAATTGATTCATCACTGTTTATCAGTTCTGAAACTTGAAGCTTTTCAAGTAGATCTGATAGTGAGTAATTACTTTCATCCTGAGTTTCAAAAATAGGAGTAGTCGTTTGAAAATAAGTTTTGCCGTACTTCGGGATTTGAACTTCAAAGAAGAAAACATAGTGATGCTTTCCGCAGTAAAAACATTTGTGTACGCTAACTACCTCTGCCGGAAACTCACCGCTTGGAGCGGTATATTTGCAAGGTAACTTAAAGACTTTATTGTGGAGATCAATAAGATCAAGCCATTCATATAACTCCTCTAGCGGTTTGACTTGCTCAATTGAGCTGGTCATTAGTTTTTTAAACAGTTTTGATCGCATTGCGACCTCCTTTATTTGGTTGATAACAAGTTAATCTTCAATCAAAATTGAGTTTTAAGCGGTTACTGATGGAGTTGGAAAAAAGTTGGAAAAGTAAGAAAGAAGCACCTAGTAGTCTGGTGCTTTAGAAGAGAGCTTGGTTGAAATAGTTTAAACTAGCGGTAGTAAACGGTAACCCTGGTTTGTGCTGGATTTGATCATATCCACAATGTTTTGAGCTTCAATTAATGGCATTTCTATTCTGATTAAGTATTTCTTCAAATCTTGTTTAGTGGTTTTGAGACTGTTGAGATACTCTTTAGAATCATCATTCCCTGGAATGTAGTAACCCAGCATCTTTGCTAATTCAATGTAAGTAACTACACGACCACGTTCTTGCAAAAGACTCAGTAAAAATTGAATAGGTCTAATTTTCAATGAAATGTTGTATTGTTTGCCACGAAAATAAAGATTAGAGGATTTTTTATTTATAATCAGATCCCCAAATGCTAGGACATCTCTGTGAACTGAACTATTAGGATTTACTAGATCATAGACTTCATTTTGTAAACTTCTCACCATTGAGTTAAGTGAGGCAGTTTTAGCAAAAATAGGAACTTCTTCATTTGTGAATTTTCGCCCCAAGAAAAACCTATCTTTATAGTCCTCCTCATTAGCTGAATCAATTATTTCATACTTACGTTCAAAGACATTTAAAATAGCTTGGATGGTAGTCAGATCAATGTCTTTCAATGTAGGTTCGTCATACTTAAACACCACCAATGGTTTCTGGAAGTCATCGTCATTTGATAATTCCGCAAGTCTTTGAATGTAGAGAGCAATAGTTAGCTGATCATTAAGTATGCTGTTTTCCATAGTGTGTTGAGTCGATTGTGACTTTAGTATTATCTCATATACCCCTCCACCTATTTTTTTCATGGCTTGGAAGAGGAGAGCCCCAGTGTAGGCTGCAGTATCTCTCGTAAGGTGCGCTATAAAAGCGATTTGTATACAGTTCACTTTGATTTTGTATTCGCTCTTATTCCCGTATACCCAAATATAAATTGTGAGGACGGCAAAAAAGTCATTACCACTTGAACACAGAACTATCCACTCAAGAAAATGTAATGCCACGAAAAGGAAACATACGTACTGAAGCCACCTAATCCATTAGGTATGCCTTTTCAAGTCCTACTCGTGTCATCTCATGAACTCATCTTATTACAGGCATAAAAAATCAGTCAACAAGTTAACCGCTTATAGGCAGTAACTGATTGACCGATAGATTTAATTTTGATTTCCTAATTTTTCTGGATCTAGTTCTAGTTCTCTAGCTGCTGCATCGATCGCATCAGCACTTTCATTCATTTTAAGTGATGCTGTTTCAATTTTTTTCATTGCATCACTTAGGGCTTTTAGATCATTTTTATCTACATATTTTTTAAAGTCTTCCAACGATTTTTGGTATAAGCCAGCGGCTATACCTAAATTACTTCGGGCTTCATTTAGTTTCTGATACTCTTTAAGTGAATCAGGAATCTTTAAATCAAAAGTCTTTGACGATAAATTTGATTGCATAGTAGAAAGTTTATCTAAAACAAGGTACGTTTCCTCTCTAGACATTTTTGAGTCAGCAAGTTCTGATAGGGTGCTTTGAACTATAAGTATTGCCTGACCAGACTTTAACCATTCTTGTCGGAACTGTTTAAAGTCTTCTTGCTTCTGTTCCAGAGTAACTACGGGCATTGGAGTAGCTGTTGCCTTTACTTCAGCTTGAACTGCTTGGGTTTCAGGAGGAGATTTTTCGGATTCATTGCTTGATCCTATACCAAAAAAGATAATCCAAATAATTGCGATAACGCCAAGTCTGACATGTACTTTCCAATCTTGTCTCCAAACAAAATAACTAAGAGAAAAAGGGAAAAATGTGATTACTAGAAGTGCTTTCCACCAAGGATTGAACCAAGAAGAATTGATTTTATCTGACATACCGGCTTCCTTTCAGTTACTGGTATGTCTGTAAATAAAAAGGGACACCCCGTAACTATCAGCCGGCAAGCTTCAAGTCCGTATAGGGATGCCCCTTTTTGGACTCGAAGCTTTTTAAGCATCAAAATATAAAGCTTGCCGGCTTGTTACAGGCATTATATACCAAGTAATTCTTTCAAGTAATCTGTATTTGGGGTATATTTGGATAAATCACATATGATTAAAGCCACTCTTAAAAATCCTGCGTTCCTAAACTTTTTTTACCACGATGCTGTCGACATAGACATTGAAGAATGTGGAACAAGACTGAACTTATTTATTCCTAAAATAGAGTCAAACAGGTTTGCATATGAAGAATTATCAGAGCTACTTGAAGAAGCCTTAAGTACATATGCGTTATCACGTAAAACATATGCTGGTTTTATTGATGATAATAAGCACTCTAGAATGGTAAAAACAGCAATTAGCCGGTTGAAGAACTATCTAGATAACACAGGAGAACTGGGTGAGTTGTTTCTCTACTGCTTTTTAGAGAGTCATTTGAAAGCTCCAAAGATAATTACAAAGCTTGAGATTAAAACCTCTACAGAACACTATGTTTATGGTTCAGATGGCATTCACTTATTTCAGGCAGAAGATTCTAGGTACAAACTCATTTTTGGTGAATCTAAACTAATGCCAAATCTAACTACAGCAATTACGGAAGCATTTAATTCAATTAGTGATATTCTCTCAAGAGAAAAGAATAATATTCAAGATGAGTTATTCCTCGTCACAAGTAATTTGGAAAAGGAAACTTTTTCTAAAAGTGAGCTTGATAGTCTTCTCAGCATCTTAAAACCCTCAGCAGTAGGAAATATAAAAACAGATAAAGCTTTTGCCATTTTTGTCGGCTATGAAACAACAATAAAAGCAGTAGAAATGAGCCTTGCAAATGGTGATTTTGAACAATTGATTAGAAAACGGATTTTAGACGAGGTGGCAACAAAATATGAACACATTAAGAATAAAATAAAAGATAAAAATTTATTAGGCTATAATTTTTATATCTATCCGTTTCCTTTTACAGAACTATCTAAAACTAGAGCAGAAATAATAAAACAACTAACAAGAATTGATTCTTAATATGTTACTAATTGATGCTATCGCAAATAACATAGATAAGGATGAGTATTTTTCAGAAATATTTTCTAGAGCTGAGTTGTTAAATGCAAGTCAATTTTTAGGATTTTCAACAGATTACGAATTAACAAGAAAGGAGATTATAGATTTACTCAGAATTGCCGATATTTTTTCTAATTCCACTCAATCGAAATATAAGAACAAAGCTTACTATATTTTGGGTTTATTATCAGATCAAAACTTAACTGATGAAGTATTCCAAATCTACACTTCGGCAATATTAACTAAACTAGGCAATTTCCCGGCTATAAAATATATTGAGAAAACTTTTAAACATAAAATGATACTGCCTCTCGACAGGTCTATTGAGAAACTCTTTAAAGAGGATTTACAAAAAATACCTGGATCAGAACAAACATTCACTGATACACAGTATTTAATATTTAGACAGTTGATTGACTCTAAAAACTTCAGCTTTTCTGGTCCTACCTCAATGGGTAAATCATTCCTAATGATGAAGTTTATTCACTATTTAATAGAAAATAAAACGGCAAAGAAAATTGTTTTAGTTGTCCCAACTAGAGCCTTAATAAACCAATTCTCATTAGAGATACGTAAAGAACTAAAAGAGGAAATTAAATCAAGAAAATGCCTAGTGTATAGCAATAGTCCTAGAGTAAACGATAATTCGACTCAGGCAAATGTTTTGATTCTCACTCCAGAAAGAGTATTAAGTCTATTGTCAGAAAAGATAGATTTTAATCCAGAATATGTTTTTATAGATGAAGCACATAAAATTGCTTCTTTAGAAGATAGTAGAAGTGTTACTTACTATAAAGCAATTCAAAGGCTCTCCTCTAAGTATAGAGAAGCAAACTTTATATTTTTATCTCCAAATGTTTCAAACCCTGGAGCCTTTGTTGATTTATATAAGTTAAATAATAGATCTGCTTACCATGCAGAACAAACTGTAGTATCTCAGAATCTATACTTTCTTGATTTAATTGAACAAGAAACAAAGTTTTTTGGAATGAATCAATCATATTCAGTTCCATCACCTGTTAATTCATATTGCAGTGATCCTCTTGAAATAATTTCACAACTTGGCAGCAGTCTACAAAATATTGTTTATTGCAGCACACCAACCAATGCAGTTAGTTATGCACTAACCTATTCAAGGTCGCAAAGAGTTTCAAGCAGTGAACATCTAAAAAAAGCTATTACAAAGATTAAAAAATTTGTTCATAAAGATTTTTATTTAATTGATTGTTTAGAAAGAGGCGTAGCATTCCATTACGGAAGACTTCCTCATGAGCTACGTATTGAAATTGAAGATTTATTTAAAGCTGGTCACATAAGGACAATTTTTTGTACATCAACTTTACTTGAAGGTGTAAACTTACCTGCAAAAAATATTTTCATATTAAGTAACAGGAAAGGGAATAAACTCCTTGATCAAATTGATTTTTGGAATCTGGCTGGCCGTGCTGGAAGACTAACAAAAGAACTATCTGGAAATATAATATGTATCCGCGAAAAAGAAAGAGATTGGAAAAATGTTGAGCATCTTGTTAAACACGATTCTTTATCTGTATCTCCAACAGTACTGAGTCAAACTGAAAAGTATCAAGATGAAATTACCAAAATTCTTTCAGGTAAAGAGTTAAAGAAAAGTATTAGTCAGGAAAAACGCAACATTTTGGAATATATTGCAAATATCATATGTCTTGAAACACCCAGCCCCAGTGACAGCCCAATAATTACAAGTTTAAATGACGAAAAAGGAGAAAGTTTAATTGAGTTAGCTTCAGAAAGGATATCAGAAAATATTGTGCCTTTTTATATTTTGAATGTAGATCCATCCATTGCTATTGAGAAACAAAACAGAGTTTACAAATATATTCTAGATAATAAAGATCAATTTGATTTGAGGTTTCCATCAGAAGTTACTTATGAGTCTTGTTTGGAGATACTAAATAGATTAAATGAAATTTACCTCTGGAAAGAAAAAGATTTATCAAGCGAAGCAAGATTGACTCGAATAGCGTTTTTGATGTCCAACTGGATTCAGAGTTATCCGCTTAACTTAATTATTAATCAATCAATTAAATATCACCATGTTAAAGGTAGAAATATCTTCTTTGAGTTTAAACTAATCCCTTTTGATAGGCTTAATAGATCTCATATAAATCATTTGATAACTGGAATAATTGATGATATAGAGAAAGTATTGAGATTTGAACTCCAAAAGTACTTTAATAACTACTACCTAATGCTAACTGATATTTTTGGATTAGAGAATGCGGGTAGAAATTGGGGAGAATTTCTTGAATATGGAACTTCTGACACACTGATTATTGAGTTACAAAATTTAGGTCTATCAAGGCATCTATCTCAATTTGTGGTTGATTCACATAAAGAGGTTATTCTCTATAAAGAGAACATTGTTGACTCCATTGATTTTAGCCTACTCATCACAAGGTTAGATGAAGACTCTATTGAATATGATGAAGTTATGTTGCTGATCTAATTTTAGCCGTTTACACTCTAGTCCGTCCATATATTATCTAAATATATGGATAAATCAATAAAAGATATCTACAACTTACTTCAAAAAACTTTTCCTCTGACCTCACTCTTAACGACTTCAACCTCTCAGTCTATTACTTTGGGTACTAATACTATTACCTATGTGCCACATGATGAAAATGAATACTTTTATCTTGGTGCTTTTATAGAACAAGACCATAAAGCACATACAGATATCTATAACGAGATTGTTATTCGTATCTGGAAAAATAAAACAGCAGAGGTTTATTCCTTACGCCATGCACACCTTGGATACTATGAAGAAACATATACTAAAAAACATGGCATTGAATTTGCTAAACCTCAAGTAAGAATTGATGCTAATATGTTCTTTACTGATTGGCTTACTAACCTGCAAAAAGAGCATGGTAACTTACAACTTCGTTAAGCTGCTTTTGATTTATCCTCAAGTCATCTCAACCACATAAAACCGACTTTAAAACCGTTATTAAACGGTATTCCTTTAAACAACAATCCAAGTGTTAAAATCATAATTTAGAAATTCCCTGTAGCATTTAGTATTTGCATTTTAAATTTAACTCGGTTAATCTTTCAATCAGATGCGTGCAACCACGTCAATTTTTGTTAAGAACATTAAATTACATAGACAAGGTGTATTGCTTGTTAATAACTTAGTTCCCAGAGAGATACTGAAGGTTCAGCTTGCTCCTAAGGATCATTTCGGTTGTAAATACCCCGATACTGACCTTATTATTTACAACTTAAAGTCGGGTAGCAGATATGAGGTGAGGGTTCCAACAACTGCCAGAACTGCAACTAATCCCAATTGGTTATTAAATGAAGGTAACATGAGCAACTCAGATCCCAACCTTTTTTATTGTTTTACACTTTTTGATAATGATCAAGAGAAGCCAAAACATAAGGTATTTGTTGTCCCAAGTCCAATAGTCGTTAGATACTTAAAATCAAATCTGGCTTTCCAGAAAGAGCAAGGCAGGCGTCCTCAAGGTCATTTTCTATCTTTTTTCCTTGGAAACAAGAATCAAAAATACTCACCTTCATTGGAAGTATTTTTTGAAAATGATTTTGAGAATAAATGGGAACTATTCAAATAAAAATGAGATCAATACTCAACTTGATTGGCACTATGGCAAATGACTTGATTGAACATGACTTACTGGTACATCGTGCTCTAGATCATCTGCTAGAATCTGATCATTATTTATTAGCTAATAATCTTTCCGAAAGGTCAATTACTCATAAATTGGCTGAGCATTTACAAGACCTTTTTACTGAATGGGATGTAGATTGTGAATTTAATACAAACCTCGGTGAGCCAAAAAAAATTGTTATTGATCCTGAAGAAATTCTTAGGCAAATGGCAAATAAATTAGAAGAAAATGGCTATCTCCAAAAAAGTAGATCTGAGCCGAACGAACTAAATAGAGATGATTTCCCAGAACAAATGAGGGATTTGGAAAGGCAGTTAAGAGATCCAAGCAGGATAAGAAGATTTGAGGAATTAGATATTGTCGTATTTTTATTGAACCTTGATAGGGAAACTGTTGTAGAAAAAACAATTTTTCCAGACGTGATAGTCCATCACAGAGGTACAAATGACAACCATATTGTGCTTGAAGCAAAAAAGACCATAAATGTTAATAGAAAAGCTAGAGCATATGACATAATAAAACTGATGACTATGACATCTTCGCACGATTTTCACTATCGAAGAGGATATTTTATCGATTTGCCAGTGTTGGAAAAGTTTTCCATTACTCATGGTTTCTTAGATTCACAGTTGGAATACGGAAAAGTGTATAAAATTGATCCGCTATACAGCGGATAGACTTTTACTAGGATTAGCTTGAAAGAAAACGTAGCAAGTTATAGGATTATTTATCTGGAAATGAGTTATTATTTCATTCCACAGATCCGACACAGTTCACACGATACATACTCTGTTTACTAGAGCGTATGCAACAACTTTCTGGTTTCCAGAGCTTTATCACCACCTGGTTTGAACAGAATGGACGGCACACGCTGCCGTGGAGAACGTCACACACACCCTACGAAGTACTTATCTCAGAACTGATGCTCCAGCAGACTCAGGTACAGCGGGTGATACCAAAGTACACGGCTTTCCTCAAGAGATTCCCTACCGTTCAGTCACTTGCAGAAGCAAAGCAAAGTGAAGTACTGCTGTATTGGCAAGGACTTGGCTACAATCGTCGCGCACAGTACGTGCACTTGTGCGCCCAGTCAGTCTGCCAAAAGTTTGCTGGCACGTTTCCAAGAACACACGATGAGCTCATCGCATTGCCAGGAGTAGGCGAGTACACCGCAAATGCACTCCGTGCATTTGCTTACTCAGAACCAATCACCTTAATCGAGACAAACATCCGGGCAGTCTTCCTCTATCACTTTTTTCCAGAACAAGAAAAAGTCAGTGATGCAGAACTCCTGCCACACATTGCCCGTGAGGTACTAACCGAAAACCCCCGGCTCTGGTACTCAGCCCTCATGGACTACGGCAGTTACTTAAAACAAGTACTTCCCAATCCCAGCAGAAAAAGTAAACACCACAGCAAGCAATCTACCTTTAAAGGTTCGCTACGGCAAGTCCGTGGGGAGGTAATCAGACTGCTCCTAACACGGCCCCAGATGACAGAGCAAGAGCTACACGCTACAATGACAGCTGATACACATCATCTTACAGCGGCACTCAAGCAGCTGTGTTCTGAAAATCTCATATACAGCTCAGAAAAAGGGTATACACTTGCATCATGACCTCTGACATCATTACAGCACTTGGTGGAAGCTTTGATCACTTTCATGCTGGTCACAAACACTTTTTACGCACTGCAGCAAAACTCGGAAATGAGCTGTTGATTGGTGTGACAGCACAACACCTTGTACAACACAAAAAGCTGAGCCATCTCATACAATCATATTCTGAACGTGTGGCAGCAGTTGAGAACTTTTGTGCGGCAGAGAATATCCCGTGCACGGTAGTTGAGCTGACCGATATTTTCGGGCCGACACTCACCAATGAAAAAATTGGTGCACTTGCATTCACAAAAGATACAAAAAAAGGTGCAGAAAAAATTGTCGAAAGTAGAAAACTGCGCGGGCTGCCAGCTCTTCGCCTACTTGAAGTTTCGCTCGTAACCGACACAACAGGGAAATATATCTCCAGTGAACGAATTCGTTCTGGTGAAGTCTCAAGATCAGGCAGAGTCTATGCTTCACTGTTTTTTACGTCACGAGCACTTTCTGAGACAGCGCGCCAACAGCTACACGCTCCGCTTGGAGAAATTGTGCAAACGATGCAGCCTAACATACCTTGTTTCTGTGTTGGAGACACCACAACTCAGACCGCACTCGAACAAAATATCCCCTACACCCTTGCACTTGTCGATTACTTGCAGCAAAGAGTACCGTCTGTACGGCGTTGTATTGATCGCAGTAGTTTTGTAACAACATGCGTTAATCCACCCCATACTATAAGTAAAGAGTTAGTACTTTCCATAACGAAAGCGTTGCAATTTGGAGAAAAAAACATTCTGGTTCTTGGGGAAGAAGATCTTGCCACGGTTGTCTTAGTGCTCCTCTTGCCACTCGCTTCAAGCGTGTACTATGGACAACCAAATGTTGGGCTCGTTGAGTGTATCTGTACTGAAGAGTTGAAAGATAGGTTGTACGAACTACTATGTCTCTAGCTACAGCCCTCAGACCAGTCTCACTTGCTACCTACGTTGGTCAGTCACACCTCGTTGGCCCAGGAAAACCGCTCCGCACCATGTTAGAAAATGATCTGCTGTTTTCGCTCCTCTTTTGGGGCCCTCCAGGAGTAGGCAAGACAACACTTGCCCGGATTCTCGCTGAGGAAAGCTCTCGTGAGTTCTTTGAACTCTCTGCTGTTTCTGCTGGTAAAGCAGATGTAAAAGCAATCCTTGAGTCAGCAGAGCAGCACATTCAGGCAGGCAAAAAAGCGCCAGTTTTATTCCTTGATGAGATACACAGGTTTAATAAATCTCAGCAGGACTTTCTCTTACCCTATGTAGAAAATGGAACGATTTTACTCATCGGAGCGACAACAGAAAATCCATCTTTTGAAGTCATTGCAGCGTTACTTTCTAGAACGAAAGTATTTGTTCTTAAGCAACTAGAACGAGCAGAGCTCGAAAAAATAATTGATTCAGCACAATGCTACTGGAAGAAAGAGTTAGATCTTGCAATAGCGATTGATGAAGAAACAAGGACTTGGCTGTGCGACTACTCAGTGGGCGACGCTCGTAAGCTCCTCAATACGCTGGAGCAAACGGTTTCACTCTATAAAAAAGTAAGCGTCGAAACAGTCACAGAAACACTCCAAGCCACACTACTGAAGTACGATAAAAATGGTGAAGAACACTACGACACGATCAGCGCCTTCATTAAGTCGATGCGAGCCAGCAACACTAATGCGGCTCTCTACTACTTAGCCCGAATGGTTGCAGCCGGTGAAGATCCTGTTTTTATCGCACGAAGGATGGTTATTTTTGCCAGTGAGGATGTCGGTCTTGCAGCACCGACGGCACTGGTAGTTGCGAATGCGGTTTTTGAAGCAGTTAAGAACATTGGGTATCCAGAAGCGCAGATAAACTTAGCGCATGGTGTTGCATATCTGGCTACCTGTAAAAAAGATCGCTCAGCACACGATGCATACTTTCTTGCGCTGCAAGATGTCGAACGCTTTGGCAATCTTCCCATTCCGCTTGAAATACGCAACGCACCTACCAAACTGCTTAAAGAGCTCTCCTACGGGAAAGGGTACTCCATGTATCCAGAAAAAGAGCACTCACTCTTACCGCAAAAACTGCAAAAGAAGTCGTACTTAAAAAAGTAAGCTACACGTTGTGCAAGGTTGCAGAGGCATACTTGTAGAATGGATGTTCAATCAGTACTTCAAAATTATTTTCACCTTAAAAAACTGCGCCCTGCACAAGAGTCGGTGATTACAAGTGTACTTGAAAAGCGTGATACAGTGGCGATACTGCCCACCGGGGCTGGCAAGTCACTCTGTTATCAAGTACCAGCCGTACTTTTTCCAGGGATTACCGTAGTAATCTCTCCACTCATTGCCCTTATGTACGATCAAGTTACACAGCTGCAAAAATGTGGTATTCGCTCAGTGCAGCTCTCAAGCATGCTCACTGCTGACCAACTGAGCGATGAACTTGCAGCCATTAGACTCGGGATATACAAAATTGTCTATGTCTCACCAGAAAGGCTGCAGAGTACTCGTATCAGCGCTGCTTTACGCCGGTGTACCATTTCACTTGTGGTAGTAGATGAAGCACACTGCATAGCAACCTGGGGGCATGAGTTCCGGCCGCACTACCGGTCACTCTCACTTGCACTACACAAACTGCAGCAACGGCCGCCAATTCTCGCCGTAACTGCAACAGCCACCAAAGACACTATCGCTGATATCTGTTCAACACTTGAGCTGAAGAATACGAATGTCATTTCGACACCTACTAATCGAGAGAATATTCGGCTGCAAGTTATTACAGTACAAAATCAAGAAGAACAGGACTGTGCTCTCGCATACTTTGCCGGGTGCGCCGATGCAGGGCAGACTCTTATCTTTACTGCCACACGAAACAAAGCCGTTGAAGTGAAGCGGTCACTGCAGCACTGGCTTCCCAGACTTCCACCCACAGCAGTTTTCCATGCCAAACTCCCTGCATCAGAAAAGATGCAGATTGCTGCAGACTTCCGTTCGGGGGCAGTGCAAGTACTCATCGCAACCACTGCTTTTGGAATGGGACTTAACTTTCCACACATTCGCAGAATAATTCACGCACAAATTCCGGGAAGTTATGCGCAGTACAGCCAAGAGATCGGCAGAGCAGGCCGAGACGGGCAACCAGCCGAGTGCATACTACTCTATCTTCCACAAGATAAAACGGTACAAGAAGTGCTCCAAGAGAGCGAGAATCAGAGCGACGTACGAAAAAAACAGCGTACCCGCGAGCTCGACACCTTTATTCAGTTCTGCACACAACAAAAAAAGTGTCGCAAACAGGAACTGGCAGAGTACTTTAGCTCAGAGCAAGTTGCCGCCTGTGGAAGCTGTGATGTTTGCCGCTTTCGCGTGGCAGGAATCCCCAGTTTAGCCGGCCAGCTTGGGATTCCTGAAGCAGACTGCACCAAACTTAAAAACCAGCGGACACTGCTTGCTCGGGCTACTCACTGTCCTGAAAGCTCAGTCGCACACGACATGCAGCTGTTATGGTTACTTGCAGCAAAACCAAGTTCACAGACCAATTTAGAAAAACTACCCGCATATGGAAAAGGGTGGATACAAAGATGGGCTGGGCAGTTTTTGCCAGCAGTGGTAAAATAGGCAGTATGAAGATCGAAGAATTAGTTGCTGAGTACAAAGAAATATCAGAGACACTGAACGAGCGGTGGCCGCTTGATGGTGGTCAGCAGCGAACTTTTGCCCGAATTATGAAGATCGTTGAAGAGCTCGGTGAGCTTTCGGACGAGATCTTAACCAGCATGAACTTGCAGAGAAATACAAAGATTGCACAGTTTTCGCACCAGAATCTTGAAGATGAGTTTGCAGACGTACTGGGATCACTTATTCTGCTTGGTGTCGAACTTGATATCGACGTGGAAGCAGTTATGAAACGAAAAATTGCCTTTACCAGAGAACGCTTTGGTATGGATGAGTAGGTTAGTTACAAACACCCCACAGACCTTTTTTCTCTTGTTGTGCCGTTATCTGTAGTGTGTCTAGTTGGTTCTGATAACGGGTATCTGGTGGATACCACTTTGAACGCGCGAAACCACCAGCTACCAGTGCTTTACTCACCGAGTTTCCATCAACATACACGTATCTGAGTAACCGACCATACTTGTCTGTTTCTTTCGTATCTTTTTCTAACGAGACTGATTTACCTGCTACAAGCCGCATGTTTTCTGCAGTTGCTTCAGCACCATAACACGTTACTTGTGCATCACTGCCTTTTGCCTCAGGAGCATCAATACCTACATAACGAACTTTTCTACCATCAGTAAGCAGAACTGTATCGCCATCAATGACCGATGCAACAACTGCTGTTTCGCTCCCTGCTTGTGGAACTGCTGAGATTGAAGCTTGAGTTGTTGCAGTTTGTATAGGAACAGGGCTACTTGGTGTGTCAATACTTTCAAAAACTGAAGAGAGTGCGGAAGTTACCTCTGGAGAGCTGAGATATTTTTTGTATTCTGACAGTCCGAGCGCACCGAACACCAGTGAGAGTACTGCTACCGCAAGCTGAGTTCGATACTGTTTCAAGAGCTGCATATGCTGCAACTATACTGGCAGTGCCTTATATTCTCAAGTGCTGGTAGAGTTCGCCATCTGTGAAGCCGCGTGAACGGTAGTATTCACGGGTACCGATCGCAGAGATGACTGCAAGTGCATTAAAATTATTTTGACGTGCAATTTCAGCTGCTGCTTGCAGTAACTCAGTCCCCAAACCTTTGTGCTGAGATGTTTTTTTGTTGTGAGAACCAATCCCAACGAGCTGCCCATACACATGCACTTCTCTAATGACAGCTTCTCCATGAAGCTCAGTACAAAAAGAGTCTTGTTTTGGGATACTCAGCCGTAAAAATGCCACAATCTTGTCTTCTTTTGCTAAGCAGAACTGAATGAAGTACTCAGTGCTGGTGGTCGTTTGGTAGATAACAACTCTTTTTTCTAGATCGTCATACGAGTACTGCATCTGCTTAATTTCTCTCGATCTAATATCGCGGGAGAGCGTCCCGGCAGTTCTCAGTTTTGCTTCTGCTAACTCTCTAAAGTTTGTCAGTTTATTACCGGTCACGATGTCAGGTGAGGGGATGTCTCTAATAACCCGGGTTAATCGGCAGTACTCAGGGGTGTGTGCAATTGCAAATGACACAACATCAAGCAACTCTTCGTGGGTGTATGGTTTCCACTTTCCATCACGAAAGTACTGCATGAGCTCTGCACTGCCAATGAGTGA
>CAYMVN010000005.1:0-16235 GCA_964394125.1 uncultured Pseudomonadales bacterium
AAGGTCACCAGCGTCAGTACCTCTTTCGAGAGATGTCCTACCTGGAAACCTAGCGTTGCTAGAATAAGAGAGAACTCACTGATCTGCGCCACAGTTAAGCCAGTCATGAAGCCGGTTTTTTTGTGGAAGCCAAGCAAGTTCATGATGATAATCACGATAACGGGGTTGCCAATCAGGACAAATGTTGAGAGTATCAGTACTTTTGGCAGTACTTGGATAACGCTTCCAAGCTCAATGTGCGAACCGAGCAGCACAAAAAAGAGCACAACGAAGAAGTCCCTGAGTGGCTTTAATTTCGAGCTCATCTCTTCCGCATACTGAGTTGCAGACAAACTAACACCAGCCAGTAGTGCGCCAATCTCAGTCGTTAGACCAATTCCATAGAACAGGGCGGCAACAGCGAGTCCCCAAGTGAGCGAAAAAATGAAGAGTAACTCTTGGCTACTGCTGGCGACCCGCAGTACTTTGGGTAACACCCACTTCATCAAAGTAAAGAGCACCAACGTCACAACGGCACCCTTTAAGAGCACCGTCCCCATGACGAGTGGCAGAGACTGCCCAGTGCTTTGAGAGACAGATGAGATAAAGATGAGCACCAGTGTAGCGACAACATCTTGTACAACTAACATACCGATGGCAATGCGGCCATAGAGCGTCTGTACATCACCTTTGTCGCTGAGGAGCTTGAGGATAATAATGGTACTGCTAAACGTGAGCGCGATTGCAACGTACAAGGCAGCTGTGTGTGGCAGACCCAGAACAAGGGCAATTCCAAAACCAATAATCGAGGTTAAGAGCACTTGTCCAATTCCTGTCCAGAGTGAAGAGGAGCCCACTTCTTTGACGACTTGCGGGCTGAGGTGTAACCCAACAATAAACAATAGAACTGTGATCCCAATTTTCGAGAACACTTCGATAGTATCCTGCGAGTGCAAGATATTCAAAAACAGTGGCCCAACTAAAATGCCAGAGAAAATATACCCCACGACGAGTGGCTGTTTGAGTAAGCGAGCTCCGAACGAGACGAGTGTCGTAATGATTAAGACGAGAGTGAGTTCAAGAAAGATAGGCATAGGTTCGTCTTCTAGATATATAACTTTGTTTGATACTCACTGAGCATCCGTTGTGCGGAGTAGTGTTTTGACATCTGAAGTGTCTTTTGCATCAGTGCTATCCAGTCTAACGGAAGCGTGTCAGTCCGTCTATAAAAGAGTGGCACGATCTCTGTTTCGAGTGTACTAAAGAGATGTTCTGCGGTGTGATGTGGGTCGAGTACAAATCCGGTTCCCTCCCAAGAAACTTCTGCAGCCCAACCGTCAGCAACTGTACACTGAAGAACGCCATTTGCAGCAGCTTTCATTCCTGACGTACCACACGCTTCAAGCCCGAGAACTGGTGTGTTGAGCCAGACATCAGAACCTTGCACCAAGTGCTGTGCAACGTCAATCGAGTAGTTTGGTAAGTAAAGTGCAGAGCCAGAAAGTTCATTTTTGAGTGCAGTAATAATTGAACGAAGCAGTGCTTTTCCGGCAGCATCTCCGCCATGCGCTTTTCCTGAGATGAGGAGCTGCACTGGGCGATCTGAATTTTTCAAAATTGTTGCAAGTCGTTGAACATCAGAAAAAAGCAGCCCTGCTTGTTTGTAACCTGCCAAGCGTCGTGCCCAGGTGATGACGAGTGCATCAGGGTTGTACGTGTAGCCAGTGTGTGCTCTGCAAAAGTCTGCAAGCTCTTGTTTTGCTTTTTGGTGTGCGCTCCATAAAACTCTTGGCTCGGGAGTTGCTGACTGTAGTGCAGCGATATGCGGCGACTGCCAGGTAGGAAAGTGCACGCCATTGGTTACATTAACCCAGCGATACTCAGGCCACGTCTTTTCTGAAAGCTCTGTGTGGAGCGAACTTACTCCAGAGGCTTTCCGGGAGACGTTGAGTGCAAAGCGCGTCACTGAAAAAGCATCGCGATTTTCTTCGATACCCAGCTGCACTAATTCATCTACACCAACATTCATTTTCTCGGCATAGTAGCGCGCCATGACTCGCAGTAAATCCATGCTGTAGGTCATGTTCCCGGCTGCAACTAAGGTGTGGTTTGTGTAGACCATCTGTTCACGGGCTAGGGCTTTGGCTGAGGTAAACGAAACTTTATGGTGCTCCATGAGTTCACGAATCAGTTGCCAGTGTGCAAATGCTGGTCTGCCTTCATTGCAGTGATAGATACTGGGCTTACAACCGAGTGTAGAAAGTAATTTTACGGCACCTACACCAAGCAAGAGTTGCTGCTTAACCTGTAGCTCATGTGTTCCCGAGTACAGAACTTGGGTGAGTGCGCGCTCGGGAAGTGCATTCTGGTCAGTATCTGAGTCAAGTAAGTAGAGGGTAACTTCGGGTGAAAACGTCTTCTTCCAGACTCTCAGCCACACATCAACTTCTGTCATGTGCACTTTAATAAAGAGTGGCATGCCATCGAGATACACGTGCTCAAGCCCTACTGAAACGGGATCAAACTCCCAGTTCGACTCTTGTTGATCGCCATCGACCGTCACACTCTGGCGCATGCTCAAGCCTCGATACAGTAACCCCACGCCGACCATTGGGAAGTGCTCGTCAGCAGCTTGCTTGAGGGTGTCACCGGCTAGAATACCAAGGCCGCCAGCATAAATAGGCACATTCGAATCAAATCCGAACTCAGCACACAGATACGCAACGGGATTAACACTACTAATGGGCAGCTGGAAATGCATAACACTTCTATAGTACACTAGTTAGAAAGGTAAAGGAAACAGTATGGAACACTCAGAACTCATTTCACTCCTCGGTGAATCAGCACACTCACTTCTTAGTCACGTCTGTGAGAAAATTCCTAAAGAACGAATCACTGCGCCGTCAGGGGAGCATGTAGACACTGTTTTTGGCAGTTCTGATAGATCGCCTGAAGTACAGAATAACTTGAAAAAGCTCTATGCGAGTGGCAGATTAGCTGACACCGGGTATCTGTCTATCTTCCCTGTTGATCAAGCAATTGAACACACCGCAGCTTTTTCATTTGCGGATAACCCGCTGTACTTTGACCCTGAGAACATCGTCAAGTTAGCGCTAGAAGGCGGCTGCAACGCAGTAGCTTCAACGCTTGGTGTCTTAGGCCTCGTGAGTAAAAAGTATGCAGATACGATACCCTTTGTCTTAAAGTTAAATCACAATGAACTCCTGACGTATCCAAATAAACATGATCAGGTCTTGTTTGCATCTGTCGCACAAGCCAAAAACATGGGTGCAGTTGCGGTGGGGGCAACAATTTACTTTGGTTCTGCAGAGTCAAATCGGCAGCTGCAAGAAGTCAGTGCGCTCTTCGCTGAGGCTCACGCACAAGGCTTAGCCACAATTCTCTGGTGCTATCCACGTAGTGATCACTTTACTCGCTCACACGCCGACTACAACGTGGCAGTTGATCTCACCGCACAAGCGAATCACCTGGGCGTTACCATTGAAGCAGATATCATTAAACAAAAAATTCCGTCACCACTGAGGGCGTTTCCTGACTTACACTTCAGTAAATACTCAGATGCAATGTATGAAAAACTCTTAACAGAGCATCCAATTGATCTCGTTCGCTATCAGGTAGCACACTGTTACATGGGAAAAATCAGTCTCATTAACTCAGGTGGTGAGTCACAAGGTACGGCAGATTTTTCTGAAGCAGTTACTGCAGCGGTGATTAATAAAAGAGCTGGTGGTGCAGGCATGATCATGGGCAGAAAAGTCTTCAAACGACCAATGAACGAGGGGATAGATCTGCTACACGCAGTTCAGGATGTGTATCTTGATAGTGAAATTACGCTCGCTTAAACGGTAAACTGTCCGTCTTTATAGATAACCAGCTCTGTCCCATTTGTCAGTGTTGCGGTGACCGTGCGGTCGTCAGTACTGATGATATCAGTGTGTTCAGCTGAGTCGTTGTAGCCCATCTTTTCCCATTTGTCTTTCGATACTCGCGCTTGGTTGCCGCGATAGCAATCTTTATACGCCATACCAACTGCTAGGTGGGTATTTCCAAACGGGCCACCGATATTCTCGTCATAGAGCGTTTCAGCCATCGGATGAGTAATACGCGAGAGCCGCTTGTCAGTCAGCGAGTACTCACCAATTTTATTGGCATTTGGCGTCTTGATGAGCTCTTGTAAGAGTGTGTTGCCCTGTGACGCGTGCGCACGAGAAACAATGCCGTCAGTAAATTCCAGGCGTATACCTTTTAACTCATTCCCGTACCGGTAAAGTGGTTGATTGAACTCGATCCAGCCTTGGGTGCCGCGCCAGTTTGGTGAAGTAAAGAGCTCAAAACTAGGAATATTGCGACCACTGCCGCCGTTCCAGATGCGTTCTGGCCCGAGCTGTACCGTTAAGTCAGCGTGTGGTCCAACAATGTGCAGCGACTCAATTTTGAGTGCATTCAGATTCTTTTGAATTTGAGACTGCAGCTCATGCACTGTACGCCACTCAGCAACAGGATCTTCTGCGTCTAAGAAACAAGCTGAGATAATCTGCTGCCAGTACTCTTTGAGCGTGAGTCCGACAATATCAGCCTTGGCTTGCACACCCCAGAGTGCCAGTGTCCAGGTAAACTTGCCTTTATTTTCCTTGTGCATGAGCCACTCACGATACTCTTTTTTTGCCTTGAGTGAGGTCGTTAACTTAGCTGGATCAACGTCAGCCAGCCCAAACGGATCGGGGTCGGCAATGATGCCTACTGAGTGATTGATTAAATCTGCTTTTGTCTTGAGGTGCTTTGCGGGGAAAAAAGTAAGTTGCTCTTCATTTGCCAGAGTAAAAAAGTCGGCATCAAAGCCAGTTGGAATAATGCGCATCAGTGTGTGACCACCAGCTTTTAAGATAGCCTTTTGCAGTTCCTTGGCAAGCGGTTTGGCAACATCTGGCACGATGCACTCAACAACTTCATTTTTCAAGATACCTTCTTCATTTCCCAGTGCAAAGTTAATAAGTACATGCGCGTACTTCTCTAAAATCTGCTGTGAGGGTGTGTACTCTTCGGTATTTGCCATAGACTTGCACTGTACTCGAACTCGGGGTAGTTTTCAAGTGGGCAGGTAAAAAAATGGTGATCACACTCCACATGCTAGAGAGTGTGATCACCGTTTGAGACAAGAACTGCCGCTATCGCTTTGAGATGATCGGCAGGTAGACACTACTTATTTTGCTGACAATGTTAAAAAACACCTGTGCTTCGTAGCACTCGCCTTTGACATTGCAAGCAGTATAGTAGTATGCGGTGTAGTCACCATTCTTAAGCTGCCCTGGGTTGAAGTAGAAAGAACCATCAGGTGAAATTGATATCCAGGACGAGTCTTCATAAATTGACCGCCACTTTGACACAACGATGTTCTTAGCATCGTTTTGCAGCACTCCTGGAGCACGGACTGTGAGTGCCGTTTCAGCCTCAGCGAGATAGTAGTCATCAGAAAGCTTGAAGGCCGGGGGAAACACTACTATTTCTGGACACTCAGTGTCCATGCAGTCAGTAATTCTGGATTTTTGCTTCCAGACACTTTCTGCATAGGTTATGTTCGTATTCACTGCTCGAATCAGAACTCCAATCTGGATATGTGACGAGCCTTGCTGGACTCCCCAGAAACTGCCACTGTCGCCAGGACAGCCTCTCTCATTGCTTCTGTCCGTAGATTTGAGTTCATCCCCGTCAAGGACGATCGTATCAAGGACAGCTTGGTGCTGCACTTCCGGATATATTTCGGGGTTAATATCAATACAGCCATGGCCCCTGATCAGCACTGGGTCTTGTGAACTCCAGTCATGATCACCGAGTGAAACAGCCGTGGCTGCTGTTTCGCTTGCCAGTACCCCAACTGCGACATCAACCGGTGCGGATTCAGACCAGTCCGAGCCGATGGGACTGAATAGGAATGCCTTATCCAGTTTGATGGCACTGGTGTGGTCACAAGTGCTCAAGTCATAACAGGACATGAAGAAGAGGTCTCTCACCCGGAGATACTCTAACACATGTGCTGCTGACAGAATGGTCTGCTTGTTTAGTACCGTTGCGCCACCGAGAAATGTGTCGTAAGCGAACTCTGGGTCGGTTACGATAACTCCAATTCCAGTCATGTAGTCATCGACCGGAACGATAGAACCGTTGAGAACTTCTGGAGCTACGCTTTGTGCAGCAACTGGGACTGCAGCAATGAGTAGGCTCAGTAAGAATAACATGAGTACTACAAATCGAATCTTCAAAGTACTTATCCTTTTTTTATAGCATGTTGTGAATGTGCCACGCTCTTGTACTCGCGAAAAGTGAGTACACAGCATGTAGCTCTCACGTGAGAGCAAGATTGTATTGTAACATGAGGAAAATCAGTTCTTCAGTAAAAAGTCTTTAAGCTGTAAAAACGCTTTGGTGCGGTGTGAGTGTGCTACCTTCCAGGCATTCCCGAGTTCAGCAAAGGTGTGTGTCTCGCCATCGGGAATAAAAATAAAGTCGTACTCGAATCCTTCTGATGCTGCACCGCGCGGAGTGAGTGCCAGTGAACCAGTAACTTCGCCTCTAAAAAAGTGGTTTTCTTGAGTTTCTGGGTTATAGAGGCACACCACTGTAACAAACGTAGCAGCACGATTCTGTTCGTTTTCCATTTTTTTAAGTAGCGCAGCTACGCGCTCTGTGCTTGTGCCGGTAAACCAACGGTTACTGAGTACTCCAGGGAATCCGTCCAGTGCAGTCACGCAGATGCCTGAGTCATCGGCTGCTGCTATTTGACCGGTCGCAGCTGCAGCAGCACGCGCCTTAATTTCCGCGTTTTCTTCAAACGTTTGGCCAGTTTCTACCACTGAAAGTGAGTGCAGAGCCGGGAAGTCACTGGGAAATAAAATATGTACGGGCGTATCTAAAAACAGCGCGAGAACTTCGCGCTGTTTTCCTGTGTTCGTTGTACCAACTAACAAATTCATGGACTACTTTGCACCACCCAGCATACCGCCGAGGCCACCGGTCATTTTCTGCAGTTTTGTTGCAGCAAGCTCTTGAGATTTCTTAATTGCTTTATTGAGTACTTCAATTGCTTCTTCACTGGTAACACCTTGTACAGAAAACTTCTTAATTTTTTGATCACCAGAGATCTCTACAACGATGTCTCCCTCTTCAAGGCGAATAACTTCACCAGAGAGTTCATCTTGCATTTGTTTTGCTTGTTGGCGAAGTTGATTGAGGTCGCCGAGCATCTTTAATGGATTGTTCATACTACTCCTTTTATTACACACTGACTTGGCTCATTGTACTACATGAGTGAAGCAACGGCTAGTTCTGCAAGCGCAGGTGCCGCGTGTGTTGGCTCTTTGAGCTCAGCAGACTGTGGCTCTTCAGAAAGCAGGCACTCAAGCTCGATCGTGCCACCGGCGATTTTACTAAACACTTCCTGAATGAGTGCATAAAACTTAGGTTGCTGGAGTTGCTCTTGGTGGAACTTATAAAAAACGCTCACTGTCAGCTTGCCGGTTTCACCCGAGATTGGTCGGGCGGACTTGAGCAGTGTCGCTAAGCCAAAGTTTGTCTTGACCGCGAGATCGAGCACAGTTGCCCAGTCGGCACAGAGCTTTTCGCCATCGCCCGGGTTTAAGAGCTCATGATGCGCTGGAGGTGGTGTCGGGGCGGTGTACTCGGGCAGCTCTTTTTCTACGACTGCTTCACTGGTGCGTTTCTGAGTTGCTGCACGCGTGGGGAGCGGTTTTTGGGTATAGGCAGTGTGCGGTGTTGTTGGAGGGGTACCTGCAGTCTCGGTCTCTTTTGACTTTTTGACTGAGCGCTCAATGAGGTCAAGACAAGCAAGTTCAAGCGGGAGCAGGGGAATCGGGCACGCCGCGCGAAGCTGTTGGCTGGCAAACTCTTTGAGTAAGAAGATGCTTGTCTTACTGGGAATCTTTGTCTCTCCTTCACTTACTTGCAGCGCTTTCATCAGTTCAGCATAGAGAAGTTGCAGCAGTGTTGCATGCAGTACATCGGCGCTGACACCAAGCTCTCGGGCAGTTTGAAAGTGCAGTACGAGTGTGGGCGCATCTTTAGCAAGCAGTGCTGCAACAATCTGTTCTGCAAGTTCAGTGTGTGAGAGGTGTAGCACCTTTTCAGCGGTAGCTACGTCGAGTGCCCCTTGTTGATGAATCATCTCTAAGAGCTTTACCGCATCTCTGAAACTACCTTCTGCGCGGGCACACACGGCATCAAGGACAGCTTGTTCTGCCGTCAGGTTCTCTCTACTAAGTATATTTTTTAGCGCCTGGGTGAGTTCTGCAATACTGGCACGCTTGAAGGCTACAACTTGGCAGCGTGACACAACAGTGGGCACAATCTTGTGAAGTTCGGTGGTGGCAAGGATAAAGACGACATGTGCTGGCGGCTCTTCAAGCAGTTTTAAGAGTGCGTTGAATGCCTCTGTAGTGAGCATGTGTACTTCATCGAGAATGTAGACGCTGACGATGCCCTGTGCTGGAGGAAGCGAGATGCGTTCTTTGAGTGCCCGAATGTCATCAATGCCTCGATTACTCGCTGCATCAAGTTCGTGTACTACGTATGAGTTGCCGGTAAGAATGTTCTTGACGAGTGTATTAGAGTCATCTGGTTCAAGGAGTGGAACACTCTCAGCTGTGGTGTTCTTGTTCGCTCCTGTGCGAGCCAGTCTTTCTGTTACCGCCTCTGCGTTTCGCGGATCATTGAGCAGTGCAGCAAGGATACGCGCAGTTGACGTTTTACCGGTACCCTTTGGTCCAGCAAACAAAAAAACTTGCGGAAGGGTGTCTGCTTTTAAGAGTGACAAGAAATACTCACGTACCGCAGTTAAGTGCAGATCGTTCACCGTATGTGGTCGATACTCTCTATTCCAACTCATGTAAGAAACCTATTCGTGATGATAGCCTAACAGATGCAGTATGCTGTGTTCAATATAAAAACACAACTGTGTATCTACCAGTTTGCCGAAGCGGCGTGCTGTTTTAACAGCTTCAGGATAACTCACCACGATATCTCCCAGATGTGGCGGGAGTTCATCGGGCATCGGGAAGTCATTGAGCATATTTTTTTCGTGCTGTGGAAAAGAGAGCACATCAGTCTCACCTTCGTGCTTCAGCTCTGATTCATTGAGCTCTTTAATCTTCCGTTTGCCAACAATAGAAATATCAACTTGTGCGTGCATGACGCCATGTTCTCCAAGCACTTGTTTAACGTGTTCTCTGAGAACTTTCCGATTCACGGGAAATCGAGAACCAACAAAAAGATTGATTATAATCATATGGTTTTTAGTGTCAGGAGTGCGCGCTCAACAGTTTCTTGAATCGAACGTTGTTGCTCACCCGTGAGTGTATTGTACCAAGCAAGAAAGGTCTTGTCTTCTCGATCTGCGAGATGTGCTGCCACCTCGTAGTGCTCCACTTGCGGAAAGCTTGGCAGCAGTGATAGCAGCACCGAGTAAAACAAAAATGCGTTCAGCTCTTCAACAGCCTCGGGTGCCTCTCTGAGAACTTGCTCAGCGATTGGGTGGCCAGAAATGAGTTCGTGAAAAAAAAGTGAGGGGATGTTCATACTTGTGGTGATGCAAATGCTACTGGCCCAAGCGGAACTGATTGATCGGTGCAGTAAAAGATCAGCACTTTCCCCAGAGTTTTTGGTGACCAAGCTGCCAGTGCTCGTGAAAGCTCCGGGCTGGCTCCGAACTGATAGAGATGTGCCGGTGGAATAACAACTCCACTCATTGAAGCAATGACAGCCCTTCTCTCAAAAGGATTGATGAGCAAAAACTTCTTATACTTATACCACTCAAGCAGTTCTTCCGATATGCCTGATTCGTACGCAAAAATCTGTAGCGGAAATGAAATACCGAACTCTTCATGATTCTGGTAGTCCCAGCCAAAGATACTTCGTTTTTCTGAAAAACCCGCCTCTGGCACTCGCTCGTGTGCCGCTTCGTGGTCAGTCGGGTGGCGCTTTTGGTGAGGGAGGCTCTGGAGTATGGCCATTGGTGCCGGTAGTGAGTGCGCTTCGAGCGTGGCAGAACACTGAACTCCAGTTAAATCCGAAAGCTGCTGCTCCAAGTACAGCCCCAGCTCACTCTCAAGCGGTGCCGGTGGCAATACAGCCAGATCACGCAGCTTTTCGATAATATGTTCGTACTCTTCGAGGGTGAAGGAGATTGCAGACTGTACAGTCTGGCTACTTTCCTGTGCAAGCGAACGTCCATACGGCTCAAGAATACCTTCTGAAGCGATCCAGTCATGGACGGCCGGATACTTCGCTTGAAACTCTTTTTTGCGAGCAAGACACTGTTCGGTGAGTACGGCGTGTATTCTTTGAGTACTACTCATTCACCTAGTATACCGCAGTTACTGTGGCTGCTGACAGAGAGAAAGTGCAGCTCTGAGCCGCTCAAGTACCGTTTCTTTACCAATTTGTTCGAGTGTTTCAAAGAGTGGGGGCGTTGCCGTCTTTCCTGTTACTGCTACACGAAGGAGCATAAAGTACTGACTCTTTTTCCAGTCTTTCTCTTCCTGAAGTGCGCGAATTCGTGCTTCAAGCAGTGAGTGCTCCCACTCAAGATCATTCAGCACGCGCAGTGTCTCGGTAAGCTCAGTTGCAACCGTCTGAGCATCTGACTTTTTAAGCAGTAGTTCACTGCTTTGTTCGACCGGACGATAGAAGAAACTGGTCAACTCGGTGACGTCTGAGAGCTTCACAAGCCGCTCAAAAACTAGTGGCAGAATTGTAGTCAACTTTCCTTTTGGAAAGTCATCAGGAAGGAATGGTGTAATCCGCTTTTCTAGTTCAGCTGGTGATAAATTGCGGATGTAGATTCCGTTGATCCAGTTGAGCTTATCAAGGTCGAACACAACTGACTTTGCACTGATTGCCGCAGGATCGAACTCACTAATGTACTCAGAAAGTGTGAGAATCTCTCGCTGATCGTGTGGGCCCCACCCAAGAATCATGAAGAAGTTCAGTAGCGCTTCTGGTAAGTAGCCGTCCGTGATAAACGACTGGGCCGCAACTGTCCCTTTACGCTTACTCATCTTGCCTTTTCCATCTGGGTTCAAAAAGACCGGAATGTGACCATACACCGGTGGCTGCCAGCCAAATGCTTCATACAGCAGAATGTGCTTTGGAGTTGAACTAATCCACTCTTCACCACGGAAGACGTGGGTGATACCCATCGCGTGGTCATCAACCACAACGGCTAGGTGATAGGTAGGATAGCCATCAGATTTTAGCAGTACTTGATCATCTACTTGTGATGACTCGATCATAATCTCACCACGAATGACATCGTTAAAACGTACCGTTCTGTCTTTTGGAACTAACAGCCGCAGCACATACTCAACTCCGGAGGCAAGTTTTTCTTTCACTTCAGCTTCAGAAAGTGAGCGACAGTGCCCGTCATAGCGTGGCTGCTCGTGGTTGGCAATCTGTGCCTCGCGCATTGTTTCTAACCGTTCTCTTGAACAAAAACAGTAGTAGGCTTTTTTCTCTGCAATCAGTGTATCCACGTGTTCTTTATAGAGAGGCAATCGCTCTGACTGCACATATGGCGCATAGGGGCCACCACAATCGGGGCCTTCATCCCAGGAGAGTCCGTAGGCACGAATAACTGACAAGATTCGCTCAACTGCGCCTTCTACTTTGCGTTCTTGATCGGTATCTTCTATGCGCAAGATAAACTGCCCACCATGTTTTTTGGCAAACGCGTAGTTTTTGAGAAGCGTTGCAATATGCCCCACATGATACTCACCAGTAGGACTGGGAGCCATACGAGTACGAACAAGTGATCCGACGGGAGTTGTATTCATTGAGCTGTATTGTACTAGGGATTTGCAGATTGTAAAAGATAGGATGAAGTTATGGCTGGTACATAGCCAATGAAGCCAGCATCGCCGGTAAAGACATACATGGGCTGCAGATAGCTTTGATACTCGAAACTTTCGAAGTAGCCAAGCTCAACAGAACGAATGACGGCACGCTGCTCGGTGCCTTTTTGAGCGATATAGCCTTCACCTGCTTGGAGAATGTTCCATGCTTCTCGGGTAGTTCGGAGCGGATAGGTCTCAGGTTGGGTGTAGTCAGCAGGGAAGTAGCGCAGCTGAATACTCAGCAGTGAGTTAGCTGATCTACCGCCAGTTAAGAGTGCCTGAATGGTGCCCGTCACGCCATCAGGAGTAAAGTAGTTATACATATCAGAAACTGGGTAGCGGTTAATACTGACAGAAACAAAGTCTGCATCTGAAACAGAAACAGCTGGTTTCAGCACTCCACCAATTGCTTTTAGATAGGCAATTTTTGCAGAGCTGCTGGCGAGATCGTTCGGCATTAAACCACCTGTCTGTAAGAATGACTTAACCTGCTGAACAGCATCAAAGTCGCTGGGTAGGCCGGACTGCAAAATAAGCTCTGGGTGTGAAAGATAGTCTGTTTGATAGGTGAAGTTGTGATCGATGATGTCAAAGTCGAATGTGGTTCTGAGTGGCTGCACGCGAGTCCAGCGGTAGGTTTTACTGTCAAGTTGCTCTGCTTCGCCAGTGAATCCATAGCGAGTGGCAACTTTTTTTGCATTTTCATTATCAAGCAAGTTAGCATTGTTTTTTGTGAGTAAGTACACGAACGCCCTATCTCCAAAAGTAGGAAGGTCACCAGTGGCAGTCTCAAGAATGTAACTTGCTGGTTTATCAGTCTCATCTTGCTCGGGGAATAACGGTGGTGGGAGCTTTCCAAAGCCAACGGTTGGAGCTGGTGGGGGTGGCGGGTTAAGCATTCGTGCAAGTGCTACAACTGCTTTGAATGTTGCGGGCACAATCATGAGTACGACAAGCGTGATGGCAAAGTACTTTACAAATGATCTGCCAAACTTCGTTACTTTGGTGAGAGTGAGTGGATCAGCTTTTTCTGGCATCAAGAACCCTATTGTACCAATATTTTGGCCGCTCGGGCAATGATACAATACAGTGCATGACGATTACTATTTTTACCCTCTTCCCGGGCTACTTTACTTCTGCGCTGCAAGAGTCGATGTTGAAACGCGCACAAAATGCAGAAAAAGTGTCATTTTCTATCAGAAATATTCGTGACTACGCACTCTCAAAGCACTCAGTGACTGATGATCGGCCATACGGCGGTGGGCCGGGCATGGTGCTCATGGTAGAGCCTGTCGATCGTGCACTGGCTGCATGGCGGGCAGAACTTCCAGAGGCTGCGACAAAAAAAATTATTTTGACCTCTGCACAGGGTCAAGAATTTCAACAAGAACGCGCGCTTGCATATGCTGAGCTTGATCACTTGGCGATAATTTGTGGGCACTATGAGGGTGTCGATGAGCGGATTACACAGTACTTAGTCGATGAAGAAGTGCGGATAGGAAACTACGTGCTCACCGGCGGTGAACCAGCGGCACTCGTCATCACCGATGCAGTGACACGGCTTATCCCCGGGGTGTTAGGAAATGAGGCAAGTAACCAGAACGAGTCTCACTCACAAGAGGGTGAACTTGGTTTTCCTCAATATACGCGCCCAGCAGAGTACAAAGGGTGGGAAGTGCCCGAAGTGCTCCTGGGAGGCAACCACAAAGACATTGACCTCTGGCGAGAGGCGCACAAGAAAAGTCGGTGAACAGTGAACGTTTTATCGCTGTGTAATGCGCTCTTCTGTTAATACATGCGGACTTTTGAAGTTTGCTTCAATGAGTTGTGACCAAGTTGCTAGTCTGTAACCTAGATTTCTATTCTGTACAACGCAATCTATTTTGTCATCATCATCTGGAAGATCAAGAACTTCAAATAACTTGTGCATGTCCGTCTCAAACACATCTAAATAAAAGTAACTGAGTAATGTGGATAGTTGCTCAGCTGACAGCTTCCCAGAAAGATGATTGAGGAACCGCTGCAGGTTTTCCTGTTTGTAGAGTGGCTGAGGTTTACGAATAGCTAAAAGCTGTAGCATCTCATCACCTGATACCTTACCAACCCTGTCAAGATAGGCAAGCTCAATAAGTGGTGAGAGTCTGCCGTACGAATCTATAAACCTAACTATACTGTCTATACTGGGCATCTCTTTTAAGTGACGAATGAGCAGTGCGGCTGTCTCAGCCTCAGGCGGTATTTTGCCGAGAATAACACCGAGCTCCTGAAGTGACACGCTCGGTTGTAGTGATTCAACGTATATACGAACTTGAATTTCATCACAGTCTAAACGATATAACGCATCAATTATTGTAGAGGCATCTTGATATGAAAGTCCTTTCTCTACTTTTTGAATTAGCTGATACAAATAGATGTGGGTGTTCTTAAATTTTGAGATAAAGTGCAAAAATTGGGATACAGTAAGTGAGCCTGACAGAAAAGGGATAAGTATGCCAAGGCTTTGTGGTTGAGTGAGAATACTTTCAGCTAGTTGCTCAACTTGGTCAAAAGTTAGTGGCTTGCGCAAAACTGTGAGTAGCTTAAAAACGAAGGGCTCGTTATTGTGCGATTCAGCTGCAAGTTGTAAGAGTTCATCAAATGTAATTGGATTAAGCTGATCAATTAACTGATCAATCAATGATTTAGGAAAGCTAGATGCGCCTATAATCTGCATGAAGTCACTAACAGAAAGCGGTTCACTGAGTACCTTGACAGCGTCTGAAACAAAATAATAGTCATATTGAGTTGCTTGCGCAAGTACTCTGAATTCATCAAATGTGATTGGAGCAAGATGTGGCGATATGTTATACAAAATTGTTTTATTCCATTCAAGTGACTTTGCAATCCGTAGAAAACAATCAATAGTAATCGGTTCGTTAAGGTTGTTTACAAGTACATCAACTGAGTACTCACTAAAGGGAAGTATTCTGAGGAGTTCTGCTAGCTGATTTACGGTAATGCGTTCACCAAGTGCACTTGCTACTGCAACAGACATATTCAATGAAAGGCCCACCTTTTGTAGTTGCAGCACTTGTTTGAGTGTTAGTTTTTCTTTGAAAGTAGTAAACAGGGCTACTAACAATTGCTCATCTCGCTCCATCTCCTGAGATGAAGTAAGTGCACTCCCATCGCGCATACTTAATCGCGAGTTTGCACCGCTTTTAGTTTTAAGTTCTGTGATGAACCCCATTAGCTCATCAAAAGATACTGGCGGATCAATCTTGCCTAACAATGTTCTGTAGTGTTCATCCCACTCCCAGTCAAGTGTTTTTCCAAAAGTAAGTACTTCAGAGAGTGTTAAGGTACCCGGATAGAGCTCTAGTGACTTCTTAATGACATATGATTCCCATTCAGACTCTTTACAGAGTGCGAAGAGTTCATCATGCGTCACCTTAATAACTGTTTTTTCAAGAAAATCACTGATAATCGAACTTTTTGATAAAACAAACTCTGCTTTTAGATTGGGCAGAATTTCCAAGAACTCACTTGCTCGTAAGACAAATCTATCAGTGCCATAAATAATTTTTTTAAAAAAAGCTACAGACCAATTCTGTTCTTCACCTATTTGTTTGATTACATCAAATGAAAAGGTCTCTAACTTCTTCAGTCTAGTTCTCCAATATGCTGGGGCTGCTTCTATTTCTTTAGTCGCAGAAAGCGGCTCTTCAGATGCTTGATAGAGTGCCTCGATGAGTGGAACTAGATCATATTGTTCAAGGAAGAAGGGGGCCGCAAGGTCCAAGCTATGTAAAAATGTCTCTTGTAGTCTGTATCCATTAAGATTAAAACGGCACTCAGCGGTGCCATAAGTATTCTTTCTCAGTGTTGCAGTATTTTTGCCGAGAAGAACTTCTAGTGCATTCAAACGGGTGCCTGTCGGGTCATCTATGTGAATATGGACACTTGCCCCTTTTAGGTGTGTCATTCGTGCAAAGTGCCAGAAGTCAAAGAGTTGCTTCTTATAGGTAGCGTCAAAGTGAAGTGCTGTATCACTTCTTCTCCACTCGGTGAGTGTCATGCCTCTATCGAGTCCCTGTGTAAATCCTTCAGGAGTTGTCCCAAAAAGTACTTTTGGGATTGCCTCGATTTCAATACCTATTTTGTGCTGTGTAAGATTACTGGCAGTGTTTAATTTTAGCTGATGCTCGAGCTCATACTGTAACGGGTGCCGTACCTGACGACTTTTTAACAGCTCAAGCAGAATAGAGTTGGCAGTACTGGAAGTCATCTCAAAGTACGAAAGAAAGTCTGAGATAACCCGAAGTTGCTCTGAAGACAGTGGATTGGAGTGCTCTT
>CAYMVN010000005.1:16245-29504 GCA_964394125.1 uncultured Pseudomonadales bacterium
ACGTGTGAGATTCTCTACAAATGCATCAACAAACTCTGGGGCTGAGAGTCGCATCTGCGATGAGGTGTACAAAAAGATTTGGCTTACAGCATCAAGGTGTAGGCAGAGCTTCGTTAACTCAGAAGAAGTGCAAGGATTCTCTGCTGAAAAAAGTAGCTCAGAGAAAACGGTATCAAGAAACTTCATATACTGCGCTGCATCTGTGTGTTCTTTGACAATAAAGTCGAGTGAAGTAGGATCTAAGAAAGCAAGATCTATCTTATTTGAATTGTTTTTTTTAACACTATCTTTTGTATTGTCCGCGGCTGCAGCATAATACTTATTATCATTAATTTCTTGCTGAATCTCAGGAACCGGAGACGGGAGCCCATTTTTTTCTAAGCGAGAATTCAAGTAGTCCCAAGGACTCGTGATAAAGTACAGCAATTCACGTGAGATTGACTCTTTGGATGTTTCATCTTGCTGTACAATAAATGCTTGTGTGTCTTTTCCCGTTGGGAGAAGAATCTTAACTTCCTCTTTTTTTTTAGGTGTCAAAATTCCAGAGAAGGCAGGTCTTATAATATTATTTATTCTTAATACACTCTTAGGAAGATCTGGCTGCTCAAGCCCTGACGTAGGTCTTAAGACTGCTCTTTCTGGTCGAAGTAAATCAGCTGACATTCTAATAGAATATCACTTAAAGGTATATTGGTTCTAGTTGCACTTTCCTCAAAATTCTAGTACGGTAGAGCTCTATGGCAAAACAAAAAGTCACCACTCTCGATGCAGCATTTGAACAAGTTTGTAGTGAACTTGTCGAGATGTTTCTAAAAAAACATGCTGATTATGGTAAAGGCAACATCCTCGCCAATGGTGAGCTGGGTATTTCAATGCGCGTCAGTGAAAAGACCGAGCGTTTGAAGCACCTGCTGTTGTCACAACAGTCACCAAGTAATGAGAGTGTTGAAGAAACCTGGATTGATGTTGCAGTCTATGCAGTCATTGCGGTTTTGCTGCGCCGAAAACAATTTCAAGAACTTGAAGTCAAAAAGAGTTAACGCTCAAGCTCACTGAGTGCCTGCTGCACGGTGTGTGGTGTAAAGTCGAGCACACTCGTCAGTTTTGTGGTATCGAGAGCAGTTCTTTTTTGATATGGTCGTTCACTGGTCTTGAGGTACTCGCTGAGTGAGCCTTTTTTAACTATATCTGGATCATAGCCAACTTTTTCAGCTACCGCACGTGCAAAGTCATAGTCAGTCCAGGCCTCACCCGAAGTTGCATGATACAGTCCGTATGACTTGGTTCTCACTGCCCAGTCCAGTACTTTTGCGAAGTCAGGTATGACTGTCGGCCCAAAGAAGTGATCGGTAAATTGCGGATAGAGCGTACTATTTGCTAAACCAGCCAAGATTCGATGCACAACATCTGCTTTTGGAAATGTATCTGGGCGAAATGGCTGATCGATGCGGAAAACCGTATGTGGTGCAGTACTCGCTAAGACAGCTCTCTCAGCGCGAAGTTTAGTTTCTCCGTACCACTCAATTGGATGTGGGGTGTCTGTCTCGGTATAGTTCTGCTCAGATGTGCCATCGAAAACATAGGCAGTTGAGATATGAATAAAGTGCGCACCAAACTGTTCGGCCGCTTGAACCATAACTTCCGTACCAGTAACATTTACCCTGTAGGCACTTCCTGAAGTGTCACCACTTTGTTTCCAGGCACCAGTAACATCGGTGTAGGCTGCAAAGTGAATGATTGCTTGAGGTACGTTTGCCTCAAGCGCAGAAAGCACTTGCGAAGCATTTGTGATATCAACAGGGTGATCAGGATGATTAATATCAAGATGCACAAACTCGTAGGTATCTGCAAAATCTTGTATGAACCGTGAACCGACTAAGCCGTTTCCACCTGTAACCGCAATCCGTGGCTTCATGATTGTTATCCTTTTGCTAACTCCCATACGTCTGCGCCAAAGTGATCCCAAGGTAAACGCTGCTCATCAGGATTCTCAAGTGAGAACTGCTCTGAAGTGGCATAAAAGAGGAACATATCTGAAGAATAGGCATTTTTTGCACCGTGTGCAACGCCAGCCGGGATGCGTAACACCTGGGCTTTTCCACCTCCCAGTACTAAGCGTTCGTGCAGATTAACTGTGGGAGAGTCTTCTCTCAGATCGTGTAAGTTTATGAGCAGCCGATGACTTGCTGGCACAAACCACAGATCATCTTGCTTATAGTGTATGTGATAGGCTTTTACTACACCTGGTAGGAGCACTGAAAAACTAAGTTGTTGTACGACAAATGGAGTACTCAGCCCCTCAACACTTCCGCCTTGGATTCGGGCAATCTCAGTGAAGTTTCCACCGTCATCGGCTTGTAGGGCACGAGCAACGAGCTCGACTCCGGCAATGTGTGCTTGCTTCCCGTACTGTTGGGTGGATATGCTGTCTTTGTATTCAGTAGCAATGGTCATAGTTCCTTCTTTTCTGTCTGATACTGGGTTGCGAAGTACTGTTTGTTTTTCTCGAGAAGTGGCCGCCACCAACTCTCATGTGACTTGTACCAGGCAACTGTGCGCGAAAGTCCCTCTTCCAGCGTCACTGATGGTTCCCAGCCAAGTTCTGTGTGAATCGTACTCCAGTCAACAGAGTACTTGCGGTCGTGACCTTTGCGGTCAGTGACATACGTTATCATTGATTCAGGCAGGGAAAACTGGTTGAGGAGCATCAGGGCAATCTCTTTATTTGAAACATCCTTGAGCATGCCACCCACAAGATACGTCTTACCAACTGTGCCTTTGGTTAAAACGGCATCAAGTGCTGAGCAGTGATCTTGCACATAGAGCCAGTCACGCACGTTCAACCCATCACCGTAAATTGGGATTGGCTTACTATCAATTAAGTTTGTGATTGCCAGTGGAAATAACTTTTCAGGGAATTGATACTCGCCGTAGTTGTTTGAGCAGTTGGTAATCGTGAACGGCAGTCCGAATGTTTCACCATACGCGCGAACTAAGTGATCTGAGCCAGCTTTACTTGCGGCATAGGGACTTCTTGGATCATACGGAGAGCTGTCAGTGAACTTACTGCCAGCTTCAAGTGGCAGAGAACCAAAAACTTCGTCTGTAGAGATGTGATGGAAGTGCGAAACTTTGTGCTTGGTTGCCGACTGCAGTAAGATTTGTGTTCCTAACACATTTGTCTGTACAAATGCTCCCGGATTGGTGATAGAACGGTCAACGTGCGACTCTGCCGCAAAGTGTACAACATGCGTGGCATCAGCCATGAGCGTGTCAACTGTAGCTTGATCACAGATGTCGCCTTGAACAAAGTGATAGTTCGGGCTGCCTGCCACTTCAGCTAAGTTCTCGAGATTGCCAGCATACGTTAATAAATCGAGGTTAACGATCTGGTCTTCAGGATGGTGCTCCAGCCAGTAGCGAATAAAGTTAGAGCCAATAAACCCTGCTCCGCCCGTTACGAGTAGTTTTCTCATAGTTACTCCATTATATCAAGTTGTACCGCACGCTCATACTTTGCTTGTAAACGAACATATCGGTACTCGAGGTTCTTCCACTGAATATGGAAGTATCCTGCAGTAAATGTCAACACTAGCACAAGCAGCGCCAGGATTCGAGTCACAGTTTTTTGACTCAGGTACGGCAGCTGTTGTGTAGTTTGTGTATTACTCATAGAGGTGTGAGCGAATAAATGCTTTGAATGCAGTGCTATCTTGTATAACATACAGCCACTGGTTGTTGGTAGTACGAGGTGGTGGGTTGTAGAGGAGTGCTGACTTGTCTGTCGATGAAGCTGAGAGCTGCGCTTCGACTATTTCAGGCGTGGTTTTTTTCTCTGCAAGGGTGCTTGCAATACGAACTGCTTCAGAAAATGAGAGCTCACCAGCAAAGTTCTTGGCATAGAAGGCATAGAGTTTCCCCATGAGTTCAGGGTTTAAAAGCACCTGTTTACTCTGCATCTTTGCTGCAAGTGCTTCAAGTACCAGGTACTGTCGCTTATTTCGGTCGGTGTCGGTCCCGGTCTCACCACTGCTGTGTCTACTGCGGATGTACTGCAGTGCTTGTTCGCCAGTAAAGGTCTGTGTGCCACTGGTAAAAGTGACAGTCATGTAGAGTTTTTCTCGGTTATGTTCTGTAGAGACGTCAACTCCTGGGCGTGGAAACTCAGTGTCAGTAAATGACTCGGGGACAGTGACCTGGATGCCGCCAAGAGTGTTTATGAGCTCAGAAACTGTATCGAGGGTGATGACAAATGTGTGATGAATTGGTACGCCCGTCATCTCAGAAATAACGTTTGTAGGAAATGCAGCTGGATTCTCTGGAGTGTGCTTCGAGCCATATGAGTAGAGTGCGTTGATCTTTGTCTTGTAGTCTGGGCTCCAGATATCTCGAGGAAGCGAAAGAAGCGCTACTTTTCCTGACTGCAAGTTGAGTGAGGCGAGCAGCATCGTGTCTGTGAGTGGTGGCACGTTCCCTCTGCCAGCAACGGTATCTGTGCCAAGCACAAGAAACGTACTGTGGCCAGCATCTTGTTTTTCTGGTTGGACGTTCCAGTTCGCTTTAATCTCAGTGTAAAAAAAAGAAAGCGGCATCCCTGCTGCTTCTGAAAACTTCTTAAGTTGAGAGTAACCGTAGACGCCGACTCCGAGTGCCGTGATGAAGAGCATTACCAGGACGATAAGGAGAGCTAGACCGGTTGCCTTGAGTAACAGTGGCAAGAGTCGTGCTTCACTTGGGTGTGTTTCTGTGTTTTCTTGCATGCGTGTAGTCTTATTCTACAGTACAATAGGCAGTATGCGCAGCTTCCTTTTACTGCTTATTATCTGTGTGGCATCCTGGGCATTCGTTCGTCCTGAGTTTTTTTATCTTCATGATTTTTTGCACGTAGCTCGTGTAACAGAGCTGGCACGAGGGTTGCAAGAAGGGCAGTTCCCGGTGGTGTGGAGCGGAAACTTTGGCTTTGGGTACGGCATGCCACTTTTTTTGTTTTATGCGCCACTGCCATACTATTTCGGTGCTCTTTTACTGTTTGGCGGTGTGCCAGCGGTACAGATAGTGCAGCTTTTGTTTATTCTTAGTACTGTTACGTGTGCCTTGGCAGCGTACCAGTGGGGCAAAGAAGAGTGGGGCGAATCTGCAGCACTCCTTGTGGCAGCCCTGATTACTTTGGCACCGTACCGGGCAGTGAATCTCTATGTCAGAGGTGCTCTGAGTGAAAGCTGGGGCATGTCTGCAGCTGTCGGTGCACTCTGGGGCGTGAAGCTATTAACCTCAGGGAAAAAGCATGGATTGCTGATTACTTGGTTGGCACTCACAGCCCTGTTCCTCAGCCATAATCTTTCTGCACTTATTTTTATTCCCTTAATCTTTCTGTATGGCGTGTTACAGCTGCGGAACATTCGCGGCTTTTTTATGCTACTTTTGCCGTTTACTGCTGCTCTTTTTTCCTCAAGTTTCTATACTCTTCCAGCTGTGCTTGAGAAAGATACAACGCACATTGCTAGCATTCTGACTGGTTACTTTGATTTTCATATTCACTTTGTCTATATTCGGCAGCTTGTTACGCCGTTTTGGGGGTATGGTGGCTCAAGCTGGGGTGTTACCGATGGAATCTCGTACTATTTAGGTAGCCCACTTTTGCTCGGCCTGGCTGCTCTTGGAGTAACGAGTGTTATGGTACTACTTCGTCAAAAAAAACTTCCTTCACGTACTGTGCTGGGATACTGCGCACTCGGGCTGAGTGCACTTTTCATGTCCGTCGGACGATCTCAGTTTATCTGGGATGCAGTGCCAACCTTAGCACTAGTACAGTTCCCTTGGCGGTTCTTAGCTCCAGCAACGGTCTTTCTTTCGTTCGCTGCAGTGAGCTGGTTTCAGTTTGTGCCCAAAAAGTGGCACAAGAGCATTGCTGTCGCCGGTGTGTTATGTATTTGTGCTGCTGAGGCGCACTACTTTCAACCAGAAAAGTTTGGTGGCGTCGTTGAGAAATACTACTTTAGTGATGCAAAGCGCATCCAAGTTGAGGCCAGCCCAGTACTGCCCGACTTTATTCCACTGACTCTGCAGCTCCCAGTAGCCACAGATTTGCCCGTGGTTTCGTGTAACCCAGCTGCAAGTTGTGAGCACGTACATGTTCAAAAAATTTCATCAGTTGTGTGGCATGTGGAGAGTGCTGTTTCTGAGCCAACGACTCTTACCTTCGCCATAGCGAACTTCCCCGGCTGGACTGTAGAAGGAAGTACGGGGAACACAGTTTCTAACACTACGAACGAGGCAGGCTTTTTGACCTTTACTGCACAGAAGGGCGAAACAGGGTATACTGTATCGTTTGAGCCAACAGCACTACGCCGAATAACAGGGTATATCTCACTGGTGTCGTCGGTAGGAATGGTGTGGTACATACATACTCAACAAAAAAAGAAGAAAAAATATGTCTGATGTTTTAGAAGTAGCACAGTTAAAACGAAGAACAATTGTTGGTGCGGTTTCATACTTCTTGCGTTCAAGCTTCTTGCAAGTAATCGGGTTTGTTTCTGCAGTGTTTGTAGCTTACTTTTTTACTCCTGAAGAGTTCGGTATTTACGGTTTAGTGCAGCAGATCATTGGCATACTTATTTTTGTCTCTGATATCGGCTTTGCGGCTGCACTTGTTCAGAAGAAAGATGAGCCCAGTGAGCACGACTACTCAACAGCATTTTGGGTACAACAAGTGCTCAGCTGGGGAATTGTACTGATTGCAAGTATACTTATCTACTTTGATGTTATCTCACAAAAAACTGGCCCAGTAGGAAACTGGATCTTGTTTGCACTTGCAGTGTCGTTCCCTATTATCTCGTTCAAAACGGTGCCTTCTATTAAGCTTGAAAGAAAGCTGGCATTCTCTCGTTTGGTGCAGCCACAAATTGTGGAAAATTTGGTCTTTCATGGCGTACTTATTTACCTCGCCTGGAACCGTTTTGGGGCGATGGCATACACGTATGCTGTCTTAGCTCGCTCACTTTCGGGAACGCTATTTATGTTATATCTTGAACCGTGGGTCGCATCACTAACATTCTCAAAAAAGTCATTCTCTGAGTTATTTGTGTTTGGTGCTCAGTTCCAACTCAATGATTTTTTGGCACGAATCAAAGACCAACTCTTCTTCTTAGTTCTCGGGGCATACTTACCACTCAAAGAATTTGGTTACATTCAATGGGCGAAAAACTGGTCTATGTATCCGTATAACCTAACAGTCAGTACGATCATGACTATTACGTTTCCAACCTTTTCTCGCTTGCAGTCGGATAGCAAACTTCTTCAAAAGGCTATCGAGAAGTCCTTGTTTTTTATTACCCTCTTTTTATTCCCACTCATTACCGGCATGACACTTTTTATTGTGCCACTCTTACATGTCTTCCATCAGTACGACAAATGGCAGCCAGCTGTGCTCAGTTTCATGCTCTTTGCGGTCAGTATTTTGTGGAGTGGAATTGCTTCACCAATTACGAATGCTCTGAATGCCATCGGTCGTATTACCGTCACGCTCAAACTGATGGTGATGTGGACAGCACTGACCTGGATTCTCACACCGTTACTCGTGTACTTCTTTGGATTTACTGGTGTTGCAGCTTCGGCAGTACTTATTAGTTGTAGCTCGTATGCTGCTGTTCTTGCCTTGAAACAGTTCTTACCAGATGTCCGTGTACTTCATTTTGTCTGGCGACAAGCAGTTGCTGCACTCGGTATGGCTGCCACAGGGTTTGTATTGTTTGAGTATGCAGCGAGCAGCCAGATGCACCTACTACTGAGTATGTTTGCAACCAGCCTTGTGTATTGTATAGTTTTAGCAGGAGTAGGCAGAAAAGTTGTGCTAGCGGAGTTAGCATCACTTCTCAAGAAATAATATGGAAAAGATATCGCTGAGTGTAGTGATCAACACAAAAAATGCTGCTGCAACCCTGCAAGATGCATTAGAGTCTGTGCCGATGGCTTCGGAGATTATCGTTGTAGACATGCAGAGTACTGATAACACGAAAGAGATTGCCCGAAAGTTTACCCCAAAAATATTTAATCATCCTGATACTCACTACGTTGAGCCAGCACGCAACTTTGCACTGCGCAAAGCTACTGAAGAGTGGACACTTATTTTAGATGCGGATGAGTGTCTCAGTGCAAGTTTACAAGAAAAATTAGCAAGCTGTATCGAAAAGGCTACCGAGCAAGGCAGTGTCTGTATCTATCTACCACGAAAGAACTTTGTGTTTGGGGCTTGGCTTAAGCACACCGGCTGGTGGCCAGACTACTTACCAAGACTTTTCCGTACTGGCTCTGTAGACTGGCCGGAAAAAATCCATGCTTTGCCACAAGTTCAGGGTACCAGCTGGTATGCCCCTGCAAGTGAGTTGTACTGCATAGAACATAAAAACTACTCAAGCATTGACGAGTACTTTGAGAAGATGGGGCGATATACTTCAGCAGCCGCAGCTGAAGCAAAACTCCCACAGACAACAACTGCTGAAGATGTTTTGAGTACCTTTTTCTCTGAGTTTCTGAGACGCTTCTTTTTACAAGAAGGCTTCAAGGATGGTGTCCGTGGAAGTGCCCTCAGTCTCTTGCAAAGTACGTATCAAGTATTAACACAAGTTAAGATTTGGGAGCTTTCCAATCACAGTGAAGGTTCTGAGGCACCAGCCCAGAGTATAGTCGCAGTTCAGCACATCACCCGCGATCTGAACTACTGGGTCGCTGACTATTATGCGCAGCGCACTACCGGCTTAGTGCGTATTTTTTGGCGTATACGCCGCTTTTTACGGAGATAATGCTTCCACCTAGTACGAGGATAATCCTCTAAGGTATAATGACTGCAATGACACATTTGAGTATCATTATTGTTCACTACAATACAAAAGAAGAAACACTTCGCTGTTTGCAGTCGGTGTATGCTGCAGAGCTGGCAGATGCTAAAAAGCAAGTCATTGTGGTTGATAATGGTTCTCAAGAAGTATTCGCTTGTCCAAACTTCCCAGATGCAGTTGTTCTGAGAAGCGACGCCAATTTAGGGTTCACCGGTGGAAATAATTTAGGTATTCACTTTGCTGTAGAGACATTTAATTCTGAGTACGTTTTTTTACTCAATAGCGATGCGACAGTTGCTCAAAACTGTTTTTCACTGCTTCTTTCCTATGCTGAAGATCATGATAAAGCAGGTATTCTTTGTCCACTTATTTATTTTACAGAAGGGCATGAGTTTCACAAGAAATCATACGCTAAAAAGCAACAGGGTCGCGTCATTTGGTATGGAGGTGGTTCTGTTGACAGGCAAGTTTTTGACGCATTTCACCGGTATGTTGATGAAGTCGATTCAGGGCAAGTCGCGCATGAGCCAGTTTCGGAATTTGCAACCGGGTGCGCCATGCTCATTAAACGTGAAGTGCTTGAAAAAGTAGGACTTCTTGATAAGAGATACTTTTTATATCTTGAAGATCTGGATTACTCACTGCGGGCACGGCACTTTGGTTATGAGATCCACACAGTCTCTACAGCACATGCTTGGCATGATAATGGTGGCTCAAGTGGGGTGGGTTCCCCTACACAGGCGTACTACATGACGCGAAATAGAATGCTCTTTTTTTCGTCAAGGATTCCTACACTGAGAGCAAAACTTGCATTTTACCGCATGCTCACGTCGCTGCTTTTCTTTGGAAGTCGCTACGAGAGACTTGGCGTACTGCATGCATGTATGGGACAATGGGGAAAGCAAGTAATCTTATGAAAAAACTAGCAATCACTGCTGTCGTCCTAGCAAAAAATGAGTCTCAGATGATCGATGGCTGTCTTCGCTCGCTTGAGTGGTGTACTGAAGTCTTGGTTGTTGATACTGGCTCACACGATGACACAACTCTAAAAGCTGAGCAACTTGGCGCACGAGTTATTCACTATAAACATACTTCGTTTGCAAAGGTTCGGACTGAAGCGCTCAAGTATGTTACTACTGAGTGGCTGGTATATATTGATGCGGATGAGCGCGTTACTCCTACGCTCGCAAAAGAGATAGCGGTACTTATTGAAACAACCGATGCGACAGTTCTGCAGCTACAGAGAGAGAATATCTTCTTTGGAAAACAGTTGCAGTATGGTGGATGGGGCAGAGATGCTGTACAGCGTGTCTTCAAAAAAGACCACTTAGTTAAGTGGTTTGGCGACATTCATGAGTCACCTGAGTTTACAGGAACGGTCGTTGCATGTAAGTCTCCGCTTATTCACTTCTCACACCGCACTGTTCGGGATGGCCTCTACAAATCAGCCCAGTGGACGTACATGGAAGCGAGTTTACTTGCAGCAGCAGGTGTCGCACCGGTAACGCTGTTTACGCTTATTCGTAAAGGAAGTATGGAGTTTATCCGTCGCATTTTCTTTCAGAACGGGTACAAAGATGGTAGTACTGGAGTCATGGAGGCTGTCATACAAGCTATCAATAAAGTGCTTATTTATATTCAGGTCTGGGAGCTGCAGCAGACACCGCCAATTGAGAAAAAATATGCCGAGTATGAAGCAGAGCTGGTACGAGCGTGGAATGATATCCGTAAGGAAGATGCATGACGATTTGTTTCTTTTCGCCGTATCTACCCAACCACACTGGTGGTGGTGAGAAGCACCTCTTTGATGTTGCGCTTGAGCTTGCTCATGAACATACCGTCTCAATTGCTGTTTCACAAGACTTTTGTGAAGGAAAGTCCCTTGAGGAAATTAGAAAAAAGTACGAGATTTTCTACGGAAAGTCGCTTGCCAGTTGCCACTTTATTACTACACCACTATTCAGTGCAGCTTCTTTCTTTACCAAGCTTTTCTGGACAGCTCAGTTCGATGCACTCTACTTTGTAACAGATGGTTCACTCTTCTTTTCACTTGCAAAGTATAACTTTTTGCATATTCAGATTCCCTTTACTGCGCCACTCTCAATTTTAGGCAGGGTGAAGTTGTGGCAGTGGCACCGGTGTAATGTGAACTCACGTTTTACTCGTGGTGTGATTCAAAAGTCGTGGGGTATACAAACTGCAACAGTCCTCTATCCGGTTATTTCACAGCCAGGACAGCATCCTGAACAAAAAAAATCACTCATACTCGCCGTTGGTAGATTTTTTCGGGGTTCGCACGCCAAGCGACAAGATGTACTCATCGAAGTATTTTCAGAACTAAACCGTCGTTACCCTGAAGTTTTACAAGAGTGGCAGTTAGTGCTTGCTGGCAGTTGTGAAGATGAAGCATATCTGAGTGAGTTACAAGCAGCTGCGGCAGGGTTGCCCGTTACGTTTGCCGTGGGGATCTCGCGCACAGAACTTGACGCACTCTATGCACAAGCACGTATTTTTTGGCATGCAGCTGGGTATGGAATCTCTGAGGAAAAACACCCAGAACAAGTTGAACACTTTGGTATCACGACTGTTGAAGCAATGGCTGCTGGCGTAGTGCCACTTGCTGTTGGTAAAGGTGGGCAAAAGGAGATTCTTTCTGATGATTTGAGTGAACTACTGTGGCAAGAGCGTGAGGAGTGTGTGGCAAAATCACTTGAACTCATAACGAACTCAGCACACTACACCCGCCTGCAGAATGCAGTTAAAGAACGTGCTGCTTTTTTTGGCCCTCAACGATTTAGTGAACAAGTACGAGCATTCTTTCAGGTGTAGTGTATGCAAGCAGTTACCGTTGTAATTCCAACCTTTAACGCCAAGCACTTACTCATGCGCTACTGTCCGAGTGTCATCAATGCACTCTCTCCTGGTGACGCACTCTATATTGTTGACGATGCCAGTACAGATGGTACGGCTGCCTGGGCGCACGACACACTCGCACCACTAGTTGCTGAAAAAGGCTGTACATTTTTGTGCATTACAAACTCAAAAAATCTTCGTTTTGCCGCATCAGTAAACAAAGGTGTGGCAGCTGCGCAGACACCCCTCATCTTTTTATGTAACAACGACGTTGAGCTCTATCCTGATACACTAACGACTCTGCGAAAAGTTCTCGATGATGACTCAGTTTTTGCCGCATCGTGCCTAGAGTATGAGCAGTCTGAAGCCGGGGAGTGGAGTGGAAAGAATCTCCTTTGGTTTGCTCGTGGTTTGTTTCAGCACAGCAAAGCACTGACAAAAGAAAGTGGAGCGACTGCGTGGGCGAGTGGAGGAAGTGCGCTCTTTTCTAGAGAAAAGTGGCAACAACTCGGCGGCTTTGACCCCAAGTTTTATCCTGCATACTGGGAGGACATCGATCTTTCTTTCAGAGCACGTAAGCGTGGCTGGAAAGTTCTCTTTGAATCAAAAGCAGTGGTCTTACACAAACATGAATCAACGCATAGTGTAGTTTTTGGTACACGGGGCATTGCCGAGATGAGTTGGAAAAACGCATTCTACTTTACGTGGAAAAATGGTACTCTGATACAGAAGTTTCTTTTTTTAGTGTGGCAACCCTATTGGTGGATAAAAAGATCACAACATGCATGAGTTCTTTAAGCGGTACTGGCACCTTCTCCTCATTCTCTGCCTTGCTAGTGTGGTGCGTTTCTATGCGCTCTCGAGTGTTCCTCATGGAATAACCTGGGATGAGGCTGCAATTGGGTATAACGGGTATGCCGTTATCACCACCAGACGAGATGAGTGGCTCGAACGGCTCCCGCTCTCATTTCGTTCATTCGGAGACTATAAAGCACCACTGGCTATCTATGTCACCGGAGTATTTACTGTACTTTTTGGCTTAACACCATTCGCAGTTCGGTTTCCATTCGCACTCTGTGGAGTTGCCTCGGTCTACGTTCTCTATCTGTTTGTGTATGAAGTGAGCACCTACTTTTCACTGCCCAGTAGTAAACGCACCGCATCACTGGCTGCGCTCCTCCTTACAATTTCACCCTGGCACACTCACTTTAGCAGAGCAGGGTTTGAAGTGGGGATGAGTCTGCTGCTCTGTCTGATGGGGTTGACCTTATTTTTCAAGATTCTGAATGCGAAGAAGCATACACCAACGCTTTTCTACGCGCTCTACTTTTTTGGAGCAGCACTCAGTTTTGCCCTCTCGCTCTATGCGTATCATAGTGCCAAGATAGTTATTCCGCTCGTACTTGTGTACTGCGGTTTCGTGTTTTTTCGTTCACTTTCTCGTGTAGTGATGCAAAAGAAAGTGCTTTCACTCGCTGCAGTAGTTGTATTTGTACTGAGCATCTATCCACTCGTTCGCGATACGCTCTGGGGAAGTGGCGGAACTCGGGCGAGTGTCTTAGTATTTTCACA
>CAYMVN010000006.1:0-7273 GCA_964394125.1 uncultured Pseudomonadales bacterium
TATTAACGAACCTGAAGCTATTGCTCAGATTGTTGTTGCAGCGCAAGCATCTGCCGTAGTTCACTGAGTGTTGTGGCATCGGTAACTGCTTTGTCGCTACGAATAGTTATCACTCTTGGAAATCGAAGTGCAAGCCCAGCAGTATGTAACGGCGAGCGAGTCAACTCATCCGCTGCAACTTCCACAACTATTTTTGGCGCTACCCAAACGTGTGGAGTCAGTGACTGAGCAACTGAGTACTGTACTGGTTTTTCTGTGACCTGTAACTCATCGCACTGTGCTTTCAGTAACCGCAGTGAGTCTTCTGTAAGACCACTCCCCACTTTACTGATAGTGTAGATTTTTTCGTCAGAACCAAGCACACCCAGTAAGAATGTTCCTGCACCAAAACTACTGCGCTGCCCTTTACCCGCGAAGTATCCCATCACAATACAATCGATAGTGTCGGTTAGTTTACCGCGCTTGCCTTCCTGCTCTTTCATCTTTACCCAGTACCAGCCTTTTCTGCCACTTTGGTACGGGGAGTCGACTGCTTTTACCACCATTCCTTCTAGTCCGAGTGCGAGCTGTTCTTCGTGAAAGTTTTGCAACTCTTCGGGTGAAGAAGTTGTAATATACACTGTTTTAATTAGTTGTTCAGTATCAACGAATAGATTGTTTAGTACTTCTTTCCTTTCTCGCAGTGGCATAAAGATAAATGAGCGATCGTTGAGGAGCAACACATCAAAAATGAAAAATTTTAACGGAATCTTTTGAGACGTTTCCGCGATATTATGCTTGCGTTTGCGAGTGATAGTTTCTTGAAACGATCTGAGTGCGCCGGTAACAGGATCATACCCAAGTGCTTCACCATCTAACACAAAAGAATCTGCAGAAATAGTTTTGAGTATGACACTCAGTTCCGGAAACATGTGCGTGGCAACTTCTAAGTTTCTTGTAAAAACAGTAATCTGCTCAACTCCATTTTTTCGTTGACAGTGGATCTGTACTCGCAAACCGTCATACTTTGGTTCTGCAAATACTTCACCCATTTTTTCAATCATTTCTGTTGTCGAATTTAATCGCTGACAGAGCTGTGGAACAATCGGCACCCCACAAGCCCCGACATACTCTGACAACGCCTGTGTGCGCTCAGTTGCATCAGAAAATGAAAGATATGTTTGTGCAAGCACACCAACATCAGCTCGTCGCTGATATGCCTCTTCCAGCAGTGAGGCTTCAGACTTATCGCCTGTCTTCGACCAGGAGAGTGCGTCTAAGAGCGTCATCGTTGAGAAACCAAGTCGCAAAGAACCAACAATTATTCGGCACACGTACTTGCACGAGCGGGCATCAAGCTGCATGAATAACGCTGCCACAGCTTCTACTTTCCGTTCCTGCGAACCCTCGCCCGTATCTTTTGCCAGCGCAACGAGTTGCCGAAAAACTTCTGAAACGCTTGCTGTTCCGCTCGTGTGAGTGCCAGCAAGTAAGTGCTCAGCAGCACTTCCAATATCACCCATTTTCCGAACGACCCCAGACACTTCACTCTCGGTATTCTCACTGACGACTTCGCCAAAAAGTGAAGTTGCTTCACCTGAGCTTGGTACTAACCGTGCCAGCACTCGAATGAGCATTTTATCTGATAATTGAAACTCTAACGATTCATAGACAGGGACAACAGACCCTTGCAGTAAGTAACTAACTTCTTTGACTTCTTCCCGCGAAAGCTTTTTATACACTTCGGCAAGTTGTGCCGTCATTTCTAGCCGGCTAGCAGTATCTTCTAAGTTTTGTAAGTAGTGGGAAAATTCTGAAAAGAGCATAGCTACTAGTCTACTACTCCGCGAGACGATATGTCACACCCTTTGTGACACCTTGTTTTTGAATGACCCCTTTGGTTATGAGATCTTTGAAGTCTCTGAGGATGGTATCAACCGAGACATTGGGAAGAATCTGCTGCGCATCTTCAGAGGAAAGCGTGTCTTGTTGTTGAAATAACTCGAGCAACAAGATCTGCCTTTCTGAGAGTGCGACCTGTTTACCAAGCTGTTTTTTTAGTTTCAGATCTTTCGAGAGCTTCTGCACTTGCTGCTGAATCTTATCAATTTCTAACGCTAAGCCGTAACAAAAGTACTCCAGCCAATACGTCATGTCAGCTTCAGCCGACTGTTGGACTGAAAGAAGTGCGTTGTAGTAGGCTTCTACATCACTATCAAAATATTTTTCAAGTGAAAAGAACCGCTTGAAGTCGTACCCTAATGAGTACAAAAGCAGTGTGGCAAATGCCCGTGCTGTTCGGCCGTTTCCTTCAATAAACGGATGGATATACACAAGTTGATAGTGAGTAATTGCAGCTTGAAACAACGGATGCAGTTGCGCGGCCTCGCCTCGTTTCAGCCAGGTAAAGAGATCTTCAACTAGGAACGGAATCTCAAGAGACAACGGCGGACGGAACACAACCTCACCCCGCACTGCGCTTTTTACAATTACTTGCCGGTCGCGGTACTGCCCCACATACTCTTCTTCAATGAGTTTATAAACAGTGAGCCGATGCAGCGTTTTGAGCGTTTCTTCTGTAATGAGCTGCTTAAAATCAGGGCTTTTTTGTTTATCAATCCAGTAGATCACGTTCCGGTAGTTTAAGACTTCTTGAATATCTCGCTCGCGAGCAATAATGCCGGTTTTCTCTTGGATTTCGGCTGTGTTTGTCGCATCTGGCATGCGCACAACTGCTTGGGCTTGCGCTTCAGTTAGATCATTTCCTTCAATCTTGGTTCCATAGTGTACAGTTCGGGCAAGCGCATCTTCACGAAACTTTGAGTCCCATGCAGGAACAAGTGGTGACATCTCAATGACAGCCTTCGCAGACTCAATTCTTGAGATATACGTTAATAAATTACTGGTAATTGAAAATCTTGGTTGAAACATACGCGCTCAGGCGTAGTGTACCATTTATTACTGCAAAATGTGCAATTAAATTACGCACTACGGCATGACACCTGGATAGTATTTTTTTCGTGCGAGCTCTGCAATTTTTGCCATACAGGTGCTTGCTGGCTCACTCTGAGAGATGTTTGGCAAAAGCTCCGCAATAATTTTTTTATTTTCTTCTGCTATGGGGCCTTGAACAAACGAGATGAGTTTCTCGTCTCCAGTAAGCGCCACAATTCGTTGCAGAGCTTCAAGTATTTGTGGGGTTCTGAGGACGAGTCCGTAGGGATGCCCTTTCAGGATAAGTGCTTCAAGTGAAAGATCTGCAGTTCCCCAAAATGACTTTTCTGTTGCTAAACCAATAATATCGGCAATTGCTGAGGCCTGCGCATAGTCTTTAATACGCATCCAGGTATCGTGATTTTTGCAAAGATCAGTAATAATTTTAATTATCTGTAACCGATCACCTTCAGGCACTTGAGACTGTGGGATAGATGCCAACTCTTGTTCTAAAAGTGCAATGAACGCTTCATCTGAGAGCTCAAGCGGCGAGGTGACACTTTCTTTTGTAAACGTCAATTTTGTGCCTAGAATTCCTGCCAGACTACACCAAATTTCTTGATACAGCGAATCTGTCATCAGTTTACTGAGCGACCGATTCTGTTTCAGCTCTCTTAAGAAGAGTCCGCCTGTAAAAATTGAAGTTGCTTCATGTTTCGCAGCACTGAGTGTTGTCATCATGCCAATATCATGAAAAAGCAGCGACATAAAAAGTGCTAGTGCTTTATCTGAGAGTGATGCATCTGGTAGTACCCCAAGCTCAAGTGCCAGACAGACTCCTTTTATTGCCACATCAACTGCATGTGCATACGAGTGAAACTTTAAGTAGTTACTGTTGTTGGTGTTTACGAGCTCAACAAACGCAGTTTGTACAAGCGGATGCTGCACTAATTGTGAAAGTAGTGCAGTGATTTTTTCTGGATCTACTTTTAGCTGTGCAACTACTTCACCAGCATTCAAGCTCCCTGTGTTGGTTAAACAAAAGAGTACGTTTGCTGAGAGATCGAGCGTGCTATCCTCTGACTCCTTTAATAACTGACCCAGTACTTCGGGATGTTGTAAGAGAATGTCGCTTAACGGCACTGCTGCCTGCGGTTCTCCATTACCTGAGCTGCGCTCAATGGTTAGTTTCTCAAGTGCAGCAAGCACTACATACGGGGATGTATCTGTCTGTAAAATATACTGGTATCTTGCAACAACTAGTGCGCTATTTGTATATTCTGAAGCTGTTCTTTGCAATGTATCAAGGCCAGTAAAGATAATCATCCAGGTAATATGCTCCATCTGTGCGTTAATTTGTGGTGATAACGCTGCAGCTGCTTCAAAGTTGCTACTCCACTTTCCTTTTGTAACTTCTAAGAGTTCTAAAAATCGAGGGAGTTTTAGGATTGACAGATAGTACGCAATCAGTGCCGGATATGACAAAGCCGCAACACGCTCACTCCCTGAATCTAAGAAGATTTGAGCTCGTTTATCTGCAAGTGTAAATGACTCACTTCTATTATTCATAACACCTACTTGTTGATAGCCGGCACCGAACTCATTCCCGAGAAATAACTCTATGCTCGTTGCTTCGCCAGTCAGTGTGTTTGCGAAAGTGGTGGTCACAACTATTGATTCTGGTGAGTAATTTCCTGAGTTATAGTTACTTTCAACTGCTTTTTTTAAAATAGCATCCTTCGGCAGTGAGGTGACATCAGGGTATCCAGCATCTTTGAGTGCTTTAACCACAGCCGCACTATCAATCAGTCCTCCTGAGCGAGAAAGTACGATACCATCAAGGTCATTCAAAATGATAGTACTGGTAGCGCTGTTTTGAAATGCATCTGCCATACGGCCAGCAATGACAATCTCATACCCAGCTGCAGAGAGTGCCTGAGAAAGACGAAGATACTCTTGCCACACCACACGCTTCTGCTCTGTTTCAAGATGAGGAGCAAGCGGCAGCGATTCTTTTTCCGTAGAACCGAGTGGAGAGACTTCTGAAGTGTGAGCCATATATCTGTATTAAACCGATTGTAACTCAGACCAGAGTACTTGGGGAATCACACGAACTAGGTCACTGGCAGAAAAGAATGGACCAACAGTCTTTGTGAGTGCCTCGCCTGCTTTCTTATTTGTGTAACTGCCCACGACTGTAGAAGTTACTGCTGAGTTCTGTGTAAAAAGTGCTGCTACCAGACCTGCAAGGACATCTCCAGTGCCACCTTTTGTCATCCCGGCACTTCCCCCCGTTACTTCAATTACTTCAGTTCCAGAATACACATAGTCAGTGTGCCCTTTCAGGAGAATCGTACAACCGGTTTGCAGCACTGTTTGTATCGAGTTCTTTTCCTCTGTCTCCGACTTTGGAAAGTGGCTGATGAGGCGATCAAGTTCACCCATGTGTGGGGTAATAATACAGTTTTTTGTGAGCAGTGATGGGTGGATCATCTGTAGCGCACCAGCATCAATCACCCATCTTTTATCAGGGTAGGTGTGCACTAAGTAATTTACAACTGCAGCAGTATCAGTATTCCACTCTTCAGCACTTGGCTTATGGAACTCTGGTGTAGAGTGATACTCGCTGCGTTCCATTCCTGGGCCAATGAGCACCACATCAGCTTCGGAAATATAGTTTTCGACGTCTTCACGAGCAATGACAATTCCCTCCCAGAACTCTTTTTTCGCTTCCTGAATGAGTACATTATTGCTTGGCACAGAACAATAAAAAACCATATCTACAAATCGAGAAGCAGTATCAAGACTCCACTTACTTGCAGCATGAAATAACTCAGAGCCACCAATCAGCAACAACTTACCATTTTGCCCTTTATGAGAGTGTGGATCCGGCAGTTTCACTTGTGAGAAGTACTCATGTATGGTGTTCATAGGTGGTTCTATTGTCACAGTCTGTGTGCTCTCCTGCAAGCACAGTTCTGCTACAACTCTATAACTTGTACTGCATCCGCACTGAGTTTCTCTTGAAAGAGCTCTACCCCGATTGCTTCTGTCGTGGTGATAACCGACTGCGTTTTTCCCAAAAGTTGTACAACAAGCTCTCTGCTTTCAGGATCTAACTCGGATAAAATATCATCGAGCAGCAAGATAGGAAGCTCATTCGTGATATGTAAAATATATGATAATTCAACTGTTTTTAGCCACAAGACAGCAAGCCTTTGTTGCCCTCTTGAACCATACACCGCAATGTCAATTTGCCCTTCTTCTGTCCGCGCATTTGGCATGTACACAGAGAAATCATCTTTGTGAGGGCCGATTAAACTATGTCCTGACGCGATCTCACGATCAATGTACTCAGCTTGCCGCTCGGCAGTAATGAGTGATGGTTTGTAGTCGATACTAAATGTGTACGGGAACGCAACAGTAGCAAAGTACTCAAAAAACTTTCTGCGATACTCTTGTATGATACTTCCCTGCTTTAGTACTCCGTTATTCCAGTACTGCAGAACTGTTCGAGGCTGCTCCCGCTCTCGAACTGCTTCAAGTAGTTTATTTCTCCGTTTCAAAAGATCTTCATACTGACTGAGCGCCTGTTCATACTCTGGGTATAAAAGGAGCAAGGGCATATCAATAAAGGAACGCCGTCTACTGGGTGAGCCTTCAACTAGACGCATGTCTTCAGGACGAAACGACACAACTTTCAGAATTCCTGTGGCTGTTCGCTTTTGTCTTCGAACGTCATTAACACTGAATACTCTAAACGGAGTTTTCCTGCCATTTACACTGCCCTTTGTGAGAATTACTTCTAGTTGCTGCTGTTCTGCTGATTCCCCTGTTGGTTCCAGCGAAACCTTGGCTTTTACTCTGCCAAGTTCACTGCCAAATGACACCATCTCCTGAATCTTTTCTGCCCGAAAGCTATTTCCTGTCGCCAGCAGTTGCAGTGCTTCAATAACAGACGTCTTACCACTGCCGTTTAAGCCAACCAACACCGTCGTCTGTTTGGTAAACTCGATCAAAAACTGTGTGTGAATACGAAACTTATCAAGTAATAACTTGTGAACAAACATAGGGGTATTCTACTGCTTAAACTCTACATTAAAGAATGCAAAGCTACTCTGAGGGATTCTCAAGTACCCTGGCGCACGTATATTAAATGTTGATTTGAACTCATCTCCAGAGATAGTAATACTACCCCTATTCGTTTGAAAGGTCACGTTTGAAGTTGTGCCACTATCGTTATGTGAGACACTCACTCCAGAGATATTTGTAACTGCACCTCCAGAGTTATTTGCCAGGTTCCGTAGCTCTTCCATTGAGTACGGATTTCCTCCTCCGCCACCAACTGCACAAGTATTTA
>CAYMVN010000006.1:7283-26310 GCA_964394125.1 uncultured Pseudomonadales bacterium
CTGCCCGTATCAGCTCCATTGGGATTTTTACGTACTGTCCAGGCGTTGATGATATCTGCCATCTCCTCTTGAGAAAGCCACGGATGATTTCTGCCACAATTTGCACCAGAGCTACTGTACCCATTTCGGTACCAGGATTTATAGAACCAAGGGCTTTGTGCGATACTCTCCCAGGCCTTTGTTGACCAGTTACCATTACCTGATTTATCTTGTGTATCCCAACCGCTGGTACGCGCGTATCCACCATGTGTTGATGCATACTGTGTTGAGACAGGATTACCACCACCATCAACCAAAACCCAGTTCTTCGTTTCATTAACCGCTTTCTCCCAGTCACCACCCTTTTTGCTATTTTTGAAGACTTGGCAACTTTCAGTGGTACAGATCGTCTTCTGCCCATTATTTGTGTACTTAATTGCAAACGTACGAGCAGCAATTGCTTGAGCCTTAAGCGCGTTAATGTTCCAGCTGCCCGGCATCTCATAAATACCCTGCAGGTACTGATCTTCAAAAGAAATTGTTCCCACATTCTGTACCGAGATAGAACCCATCTCACTATAATCTTTCTTAATTGTGGCGTTTGGATAGTATGCTTTTAAGATATCTTCCACCGACTGCCCGGCATCAGCTCTAGCTTTTGCACCGTACTGACTCATACCATTGCGATGAGTGTAGGCTCCAAAACTAAAAACTGCAAATGAGTTACTTGGTGCTTGTGCTTTATAGGCAATTGAAGCATTGAAGTCATCTGCAAGGGGAACATCACCAACAGAAGTAATTGAGCTTCCCGAACGAGCGGAGAGAATTGCCTGCTGTTTTGCACTCATTTCAGCAATCTTTCCAGACAGATCTTTTTGGTACGCTTTTGCTTTCGCAATCTCACCTTTGAAAAACTCTGCCTGTGCATCAAGTTGCTTCTCAAGCGAAGCAAGTAAAACTTGTCGTGTTTCTACTTTCTTCTTATCGCTTTCAAGTGCCGTGATATCTTCACCAACAGCAGCAATCAGCGACTGATTTTTCTCTCGAAGATTTGTGTGATACTGCAACCCTTTGGTCAGAGAAACAGCATCGTCACTTTCAAGGGCAATCACAAGCGGAGACAGCGTACGCAGCTCTTTATACTGAGATCGAACGCGCTCACCAAGCAGCGTGTAGTACACCCCTAACTTGAGCTCTCTCTCAGAGATATTTGCTCTGAGCACTGCAAGATCCGCCTTGGCTTTTATAATGCCGGCTCTGGCAGTAGCGATTCTGGTAGCAAGCGTGCTGACTTCTTTCTCAAGTGGTTTCGTTGCATCTTCTGAGAGCTTTTTAAGGTTCTCAAGTTCGTTAATTTGTTGTTCAAGTACTTCCACTTCGTCGAGTGCTTGCAGGGAAGGTACTCCGACTTCTGTAAGAAAAAAAGAGACTAGAGCAATAAAAAAAATAACTATAATTCCAAAACGAGGCACTTTCATCTACTCACAGTCTACCAGAAAATCTACCCCATTTCCTTTCTAGCCTGTAATGAGGTAAAATACGCTAATAGTATTGATAATAACTAGTAAACGTACCGGAGTTGAACATTCCATCATGAAAAAAGTTTTTTCATTGTTTTCTGTCCTACTCCTGATTCTTTCCTTCTCTCTAGCTTTCCCACGCACTGCCAGTGCTGCATATGAAGACTGTAGCTCCGTTGCGGGCGGTGAAGTCAAGATTACGAGTGGCAAACTTGGTGATGGCGTCTTATACAAAGAAGGACAGATCAGTAGCATGGATCTCACGCTCGACGTCAGTAAGCTTCAGACCGGCACCTATAAGGCGTGGATCTATGACTCGAATGATGCGATTGCCGATATTGTTGATGGGATGTCATCAATGAATACTGTAGGCTCCAGTAATGAATTTGAAGTTACGACAACCTCAAAAACAGCTTCACTCTCTCTTAGTGGAAACTTTGCTTTTAAATCAAGCTTAGTAAATCAAGCGTTTGAAACAGATTATAAATACATTCACCTCTTTAGAAAGAGATCTACTGGCAATTATACATCACCCTCATATTGTTATTTAGGATTTTATGGTGTCAAGAATCCCACTGCCACTTGTTCGCAACCCTTAAAAATCTCACAACTAAGAGATACCGATGAGGATCCTAAAACCCCTGCATTGACTTGTTATGCAAACAACAAGTTAAGTTGTGTAGATAATTCAAGCAACCTTATATTCGAGACAGATAATATACTTGATAGCAATGGAAGTCTCTATTCTGGTACGCTTAAAATGAGTTTGGGCAGCTCCTATGTTCCAATCCCAATCAGTGTAACTGCCGGAAAGCTATATACCGAAATGAAATTAGGCCCGGGAAATTATTCTGTCAGTTTGAGAGATATAAATGGACCATGTACTGCAGAGCTTTCTGTTTCAAGTCGGTGTCAAAAAAATTCAAGCTGTTCACAGAGCGAACCGCTGAGTCCAGGTAGTACAGCAACTGGCGACTACAAACGCTTTGAGCTCTGTAATCAAATTGCAGATAGCACGATGAAACAACAATGTATGAGCTGTATGGATGGCACGAATTCTTCCTCAAAAAAGGCAGGAGTATGGACCGCAATTGGTTGTGTCGGCCAAGACCCAGAATCTATCACCCAAAAACTGATTCAGCTTGGAGTTGGCATGGGTGGTGGTTTGTGTCTGCTTATGTGCTTAGCGGGTGGCTTTATCCTAACTACATCCGAAGGCAATCCTAAAAAAGTCGAAGAAGCCAGAGGAATGATAACTGGAGCAATCGTAGGTTTACTCTTCGTCTTATTCTCAGTCGTTATTTTGCAGTTTATTGGTGTTACTATATTTCAGATACCCGCATTTGGTACTGCACCGAAATAATTACTATGAAGTATTTTCTAACTATAGCTAGCTTAACTTTTTTCTTACTTATTGCTGTGCCAAAGGCACATGCCCAATATATCTGTGAGCAGGGCTCAGATGCAATAGGGTGGTGTGGGGAGCGTGGTGGTTGTGCTGAAGGACTTATGTGCGTTGGTGGGCAAACAACTGCTTGCCTGCCACCAAGTCAAGCTGATGCGGCTAATCGCTGTATCAACTCAGATGAAGGTTCTGGCGTTTATTGTGGTGCGTTGCTTACTAATAATAAGTGTGGTCCTGCTGGCGGTGGTTGCTTAAAAGGATACAAATGTGAAGTCACTCACGTATTAGGTTACATGACTGGTTCAAAATGCGTTCTTGATGAACAATCATGTGGCGCTGCCGCACCAACTGTAAGTAAATGTTCTACTACCTCAGGCTGTGGCTATTGTGATGATCCACAAGAATATTGCACAGTTGTTTCAGGTGCAGAGACCTGTTCAAAAATTGTTGGACAGTGCAACTATGTTGCCCCCGCTACACCAGAAAAATGTGGGACTGAAGTGTATGAAAACAATAAATATGTTTGTAAAGTTGATGGTGTCGCAGTGAGTGGATTTAGTGATTGTGCATTTCTTCCAGGTAAATGCTGCCCCTCATTAGATATGTGTAAAGACAGTAGCGGAGTTGCGCCTGGTTGTGGACAAATGCAGACAAGTGCGGCTAATGCGACTCAAAAAGTTTGTAATGTAAATGGGACAATCATCTCAAGTGGTTACAATGATTGCTCATCAAATCCATCAACGCCGAATGGTTGTTGCTACGGCACGAGTTGTCCTGCACTAAGCACACTTAGCTGTGGTCAACAAACAAATGTTGCAACACAACAGTGCGGATGTGCAACAGGACTAAAAGAGTATGTTGCTGGTACAGGCAGTTTCTGTTGTGGTTATATTGCGAATGCGGGTTGCTATCCTACACAAGCGGCTGCAGATGCTGCAAAGTCAGCTGCTGGTAATGTAACTCAGCCTTCACAAGAATCAGCCTTCTCTATTTTCGACGGGCCGACTTCAGAGAGCTTCAAGAAACTGAACCCACTTGCTGCCGGTGGAATGTTTAATGTTGACACACAGACAGCCACTGAGCTCTCTTCTCCCGGCGGAATCATTACTCGACTGCTTCGGTTTGCCTTCCCCGTTGCTGGTCTCTTGCTCTTTGTGATGCTTATCTGGGCGGGCTTCGAGATTCTCTATCGAGCGCCATCAGGAAAGTCAATTCAGCAAGGAAGCCAACGAGCCACAGCAGCCATCATCGGTTTTGTGCTCCTGTTTGCTTCCTACTTTATCATGCAGCTCATCGAAGTTGTCTTTGGAATCAAGGTACTCTAGGTTACTTTCCGAATCTGCGTGCGCGGGTGTGATACTCGGCAAGAACTTCTAAGAAACGTTCTTTAGTAAAGTCTGGAAAGTAGAACTCAGGGAACGCCAACTCGGCATACACACTCTGCCAGGGAAGGAACCCAGACAGCCGCTGTTCACCACCGGTGCGGATAATATAATCAGGATCAGGAATCTCTGCAGTATCAAGGTACTGCGTAAAGTCTGCAGCAGTGAGTGCTTTTTCCGGGCTTGCCGCTACAGCATAGGCATTCACCGCTCGAACCAGCTCATCTCTTCCGCCATAGTTCAGAGCAAAAACTGCAGTAACAGCCGTATTATTTTCAGTGAGCTTTATTCCGCGAGCGATGCGCTCTTGAATGCCTTTCGAGAACTTTGACATATCACCAATCACCTTTACGCGTATTCCCTGAGCATGCAAACGCTTAATCTGCACATCAAAAACGTGTTGCAAGAGTTGTAAAAGATACTGAACCTCCTTCGAATCCCGCTGCCAGTTCTCAGTACTAAAAACCCAGAATGTCACATACTCAATTTTCTCTTGTGCAGCAACCTCTAGGAGCGCTTCAAAAACATGATCGACTGCGTACTGATGTCCTGCAAACACAGGGAGTCCCTGAGCTTTTGCCCACCGTCTGTTGCCATCGCAAATAATTGCTACGTGCTGCAAGTGCGTGCTTTTTTCTGACATTACCCTGTTATCCTTCCACTGAAGTACCGTGCTGCGCACTTCCTATAATTGACTCATAGAGGCTCTCGGGTTCTAGTCCTGAAAGTATCTGCACTGAAACACCACGTTCTGCCATTGCTAATGACTCTTCAATTTTATGCCCCATTCCACCAGTGACATCAACGCCTTTTGTCTTACCAATTAGTTTCTGTACTTCTGGCCAGTTCTGTCTGTTGAGAACTCGTACCACTTCTCCTGCTTCATTCAGCACGCCCGCAACATCGGTAACGTGAATAATTTTTTGAACTGTGTATTCTGCACTTTGAAGATAGTGCTCAGCAATACCACTCAGCACTTCTTCTGTCGATAAAATGGCACACCCTTGTGCTGTATCAACAAAGACGTCTCCGCCCGTAATTGGCAGAACTCCTTTTGAGAGATACTCATCGAGTACTGCAAAACTTGCTGTCAGGAGCTTTTTATTCTCAGTAACTGCCATACTACCAAATGGGCAGCTCACTGCTGGCAAGCCTCGCTTGAGAAACTCAGCTACAACAATTCTATTCAGCTGCGCCGCTGAGTCATGGGTCACAGCCATACCATACAGACTTTCTGGTGTCACAAATCCTTCTGCTGTTCTGTAGTGAGCTGCTGGGGCGTGGGCAAAACTTCCCTGCCCGTGCCCAATAATAATGAGTGCATCAGAGTCATGCAGAGCTCGAGCGATCTCTGCAACAAGCCGCTCAAGCACTTCAGTACGAACGGACCTATTCCTATCCTTATGTGTAACTACTGAACCACCAAGTTTTATAAGTATAATTTTTTTCATACCTCACTCTGTACTGTACTATTTGTCACTCCGAATAAGAACTCGATGTCTGAAGCTGTGATGCGTGCAAGGTTTACGCTACCGGTTGGCAGTACAGCACCATTATTTAATTGCCACTCTGCGTGACCGGTAACAAACTCAGTGGCGGTTCGGTACACTTCGCTATTATCAGCAATTACTTCTGGAACAATGAGTTGTGTTGGCATGCCTCGTATATACTCAAGAAAGTAGAGGTGTGCCGCGGTCAGCACTTGTGGTCTATAGACACTCTCTGTCTGCGCATGCTTGGTTGGATTTTTTTGCAGGGTTCGATACTCACTATTCAATGCTGCTACTGAAGTCCAAAGCACTTTTTTATCTTCGGGGTACACGGTAGCCCCAAGCCTCTGCTGTGCCTGAATGCTGAGCGCATCAAACTCTTGCACCGCCACAACTGCAGGGAGAATATCTATGAGCTGCTTTGCTTCCCGCCACTGTGCAACAAGAAATGGATACGCTAATCTGAGCACCTGCTGCTCTAACTGCGCAACAAGCTCACCAATCACTTCTGGCGAACAGAGCAGTTCTTCGTGCAGTTCACGGCCCAGTGTTTGCGCCACCGTTTCTGGTGTGTCATTTGCTAAAATTGCTCTTCCCCCACCAGGCAGTCCATAGGTTAGTTGCCCCTTCTTTTTTCGGATGTACGGCATACCGCTGGAGAGCTCTTCCTTTGCTTCGTCGGGAATGAGCAGCACAACTGTCTCTGACTTCGCAAACGGGGTGGGACGTTGCTCTCTTTTCACAAAACTGAGTGCACCCATGTGTCGGTGTTCTGTTTGGTTCATACGTTCCTTCTTTCAAGATACGCAGTTATGGCTGCACGTACTGCAGAACTGTCGAGCATCTGAGAAAACCAAGGAGTTAATTCGCGCCCTGGTAGCTTTTTTTCTAAAACTGACTGCCACGATACCCACACTGTATCAAGTACTTCGTGAGGGTTCGGCTGCACTGAGCCTGCGAACCATCCAGCAAAGATGTGATCAAGCTCGTTTTCTTCATACACTTCGTTGCATGGTGCTGAGTATCTAAAGGTATAGATGTCTTCGAGTGCAGTATCGGTAATCTGCAGCTCGTATTCTAGTCTTCGGTCAGCACAGGCAGCATACGACTCTCCGGGCCAGACATTTCCACACACAGTATTTGCCCACAGGCGTGCACCAACAATTTTCTCTTCACTTCTCTGCTGCAGAAGCACTTCAATGGTGGAACCGACTTCGCGGAAAAGAAACACAGAAATTGCCCGGTGTAAGCGCGCAGGAATCCTGTGCGCAGTACGCTTATCAAGCGAGCCGATCACTCTATCATCTTCGTCAATGAGCGTTACTTCGTCTGCTATCATAGTTGTTTTCCAGTCAGTATGTGAAGATAGGCAGGGAGAACTACAGCAAAGAGAGCCGAGTCGTTACTTATGCGGGGTGTTTCAGTTTGTTCTGCTGCAGCTTGCGGGTAGACCTTAAACGATCGGCTCTCCTGCTCGCCAGGCTTTAACTGATACCGCCAGCTTCGTGTTCTCCAAGATCCAATTTCTGTGTTCATACTCTATTAGTCGTAAAAACACTCTCAAATCATGCAGAGCGAAATGCGAGCGCAAACCGTATAAATAGGTACGCTACAACAGCTTGCCAATAGAGGCAGAAAAAGAGCAACCAATGAGCAAAAAAAGGCACTGCGTTACAAAGCCACATACTTGTAAGCGAACAGGAAAAGAAGAGCTGAACGAGTGGAACAATGCCAAACTCCCAAGCCACTTTTGCCATGAGCGAGGTTATCAGGGGTAACACAGCCATCCAAAAAAATGACCGATCACGTACCAGTGACTGCACCGTTGTATAGGGATGTAACAACAGCCCTAAAGTTATCTGTCCGAGCGCATAGCAGACTGAAAGAATAAAACCAGTTTTTGATGCTACCATCTGCTTCCTGTCATGAGTGCTACAGTCACTGCAGAGAGAAATGAAGCGATGAGGATCACAAGGAAGGCATGTGTTGCGACCCACGAGCTCAGAACATCAAGCTCTCTGGGTAAAAATCGCGTGTGTTGTAGCTTTGCCTGCAGTGCTGCTTCTGTATGGAGTCGCTGCATAAACAGATCTGCTTTCATGCGTCTCCTTCCGAAGAACTTTGTGCAGCTACAAAAGCCAGCTTAAACTCTCTTCGTGCGCGAAAAAGCTCAGACTCGACAGATTTTACGGTCTTTCCTAACTCTTCTGCAATTACAGCAACTTGTTTTTTATCAACGTACTTCATGAGTAACAACTCGCGAGTTTCTGCTTTCATCGCGTGTAGTACAGCGGAAACTTGTTCGGTAATCTCGTGCCGGTCTGTAACCGAGTAATCAAGTAGGTTGAGGGGCAAAGGGATAGTCAGCAACGCCTTTTTGGCATACTTTTTCCGGTAGTAATCTGCGACTTCATGATGCGCAATCGAGATCATCCAGGTTAAGAGTGATGAGCGCCCTAAAAAGATGTGAATTTGTTGAATGCAGTGAATAAATGTTTGTTGTACCAGCTCTTCACAGTCAGCTTCGTGTGAAATCTTTTGTGAGATATACTGTTTAAGCCGAGTCTTGTACTGCGCATACCAGACATCAACTGCGTGAGTATCACCCAGTTTAATCAGTTCAACGAGCTGCTTTTCTTCTTCAAGTCCAAGCATAGAACACTCAAGTATACTTTTTTTCCAAGTACTCGTATAATATCACGTATGAGTACACTCACTTATTTGTTAGTTGCTGCATGCGATGGCACAAAACAGCCTGGCGACGGTGGCATTGACCTGGGGTGTTTGCTCAAACTCGGGAACGGGATGTCTGTTAAAGACGTCTACAACTCTCCAGCATTTTTAGTAAATCTTCTCGTATACAACGTATTCGTTATTGCTGGAATACTCCTCTTCTTCTACGTTTTTTACGCAGGCTTTAAGTTTATCTCTGGAGGTACAAAAGGGAAAGATGAAGCAAAGTCGATGATTCAGTCTGCGCTTGTCGGTTTCCTTCTCATGTTTGTTGCGTACTGGGTTGTGCAAGTTGTTCAACTTGTTACCGGAGTACCAATCGCTTTATGAAAAAACACCTTGCACTAGTACTCTCGCTTTGCTCACTTAGTTTTACTGGTCGGGTGAGTGCTCAAACACCCAGTGAAATCACTGGCACCATCGCTGTTCCTCCTGGTACCGATACATTTGTTCAAAAAAGTAGTGATGATATTGCGCTGATCTTCTTCGTCACTAACATGATTCAACTCTTCACTATCATTGCTGGTTTGTACGTGGTAATAAATGTAATTTTAGCTGCCTTCCACCTGCTGAGTATGAGTGGCGATGCCGCAGGATACGACAAAGCAAAAACTCAAATTACAAACAGTGTGATTGGTCTTCTCATTATCGTTATGGCGTACACGTTAACGGGACTAGTAGGACTTATCTTCTTTGGAGATGCGACAATCTTCTTAGACCCAAAAATTTAATATGTTCAAAAAAGTACTGCTGGTTGCCCTCTTTGTTTTCACCCTCTCCGTTGCAAGAGTTTCGGCAGTCGAGTTTACTGGTGGCTGTACTGCTCTTGGTCAGTGCGTTAACAATAAGTACTGTACACAAGTTCAAAATGGCTCTAATGCACAAGTAATTGGCCCGTTTGGTTCGAGTTGCGGTTCGTCTCAGCTCGGCGGCGTCCGACCTCCAGTTGGTGCAGATCAATATGTTTCGTATGAGAACGGCAGCTACACAAAGAGCGGACTGATTAACTTTATGTCTAGACTGCTCCGATTCTTTGTCGTCATCTGTGGAATCTGGACGCTCTTTAACTTCTTACTCGCTGGTTGGGCATACATTTATCACCAATCCGAGCCAAAAGCAGCACAAGAGGTAAAAGATAAGCTGACAATGACACTCATCGGCTTAGTTCTGCTGGCAAGTGCCTTTACCCTGGCTGGGTTAACGGGAACTGTGTTCTTCAAAGATGCCAGTTTTATACTCTCGCCAGCATTCAAAGGAGCACTCGATTTTGCAGCAGAGTCAAAATAGAGTATAATTACTTAACGCATACCGTATGAAAAACATCTTGCCACTCGTACAACAATCACTCGGCTCATTTCAGCCAGTTAATAAATTTGGTCAAAACTCGAATACTCAAGATGGTGCTCTCACCAACATGGAGTCGTTTATCTCTCAGATACTCGGGCTCATTACTGTTATTGGCAGCGTCTTCTTTGTTGTCAGTTTCTTTCTTGCAGCGCTCAGCTGTGTCACTGCTCAAGGAGACAGCGGTAAAATCTCAAAATCTCGCGATCAAATGATTCAGGGGGTTGTTGGACTCGTGATAATCATCGGTTCGTACGGTATTATTGGACTTATCAGTACGATCGTTGGACTGAACCTACTGAGTCCAAAAGAAGCACTGCTTGAGTTACCAATCTTTAAATAATATGAACAGAAGAACACTCTCAGCCGCCATTCTCTTTTCGCAAGTTGTAAGTTTCTTTCAGGTACCTACTTCAGTGCAGGCAGAGATTACCAATCCAAACGCAGGCATCTGGGGCAAAGGCTCTGCATTTGCCAAGAACGGCACCATGACAGCAGGATTGTTTGTTCTGCTCTGGAACGCCATTATGATCGCAGGCGGGTTGATGGTACTGTACTACTTTATTCTTGGCTCAGTCGAGTGGATTTCATCTGAAGGCGATAAGGGCAAACTACAAAAAGCGCGTGACAAGATGTTACATGCATTTATTGGTATGCTCATCTTAGTTGCTTCCTACACCATTCTTGAGTACATGGGCACACTCGTCTTCCAAGGAACCTTTGATATCCTGTCACCAACTATATATACTCCACAATAATATGAAGATACCACTTGCCGCATTCGAGAAAACACAGATCAACATCAGAGACGCAGCGAGCACGCTTGATCTTCCCGGTTATAGCGATTCTGGTACGCCAGCAGATAACTTTGGGAACTTGATTGCCCGGGTTATGAACATCGTTATGGCAGCTGCGCTGCTCTTAGTTTTGTTCTACCTCGTGACGGGCGCAGTTGATTGGATTTCCTCAGCAGGTGAGAAAAGTAAGACTGAAGCTGCTCGCAACAAAATGACAAATGCTATTATTGGCATTATCGTTTTGTCCGCTACATTGGCTATTTTTAAGTTTGTACAATATCTCTTGGGTGTAGAAATTATTACGTTTATGTAGATCAAGAGAGAGCATTGACTTACTGAAAAATAGTAGAGTATAATAGTTGATCAGAGAATACAAAAAGGAGCGCAATGAATACATTCATGAAAAAAGCAGCTGCAACAACCGCAGTTTTTGGAGCAGGTTTATATAATGCAGCAGTTGCATTAGCCGGATCACCAGAACCTGCAGTAGCTGGCAAACCAAGTGCTATAACTCAACCAAAAGGGTACTCAACAGACATCGGTGTCTTCGTCGGTTGGGTCTTAACCTTAGTGATGGTTATCGCTATCTTACTCGTGCTCCTCTACCTCGTTCTCGGTGGTATTGAGTGGATCACTTCAGGTGGTGAAAAGGGTAAAACAGAAGCTGCTCGCAACAAGATTACTGCTGCCGTCATCGGTATCATCATCTTAGCATCAGCATATGCACTCGCCTCATTTGTTGCATACATCTTTAACTTCAACCTAAGCAACATCTTTGACTCAATCGATCAAATCAACAAGTAAGGTTGCTTTACGCAGAAATTCAAATCCCCCTGCTTCCACAGGGGGATTTTTGTATATTTAGAACTTTTAGTGTATAATTAGTACTGTTACTACATCAGAGAATATCAAGATGAACAATCAACTCGCTTCAGGAGACGTCAAACTAGTAATGGATGGGACAACCTACTATCTCAGTACAACTGCGACTGCAGCCGCTGAGGCCAAGTCTGCCACAACCTCAACACTCAAAACAAAAGAAACTACTGCGGAGCCATATGGCATTGGTGGCCCTCCAAGAGGCTTTGCGGCAACACTCCCTCAGTATATTACCTTTATTCTTACCGCAATCATGGTAATTGCCATACTTCTTGTGTTATTCCAGCTCGTGTCAGCAGGTATTGAGTGGATTACTTCAGGTGGTGAAAAAGGTAAAACTGAAGGTGCAAAACAAAAGATTATCGCAGCAGTTGTAGGTATCATCATTCTTTCAAGTGCTTATGCCCTCGCGCAATTTATCGTGTACATCTTAGGGCTAGGCACTCTCGATACAATCCTGCAACAAGTCCCTCAGCTACCGCAATAACCAGATACATGCTGCACGACAAAAAAACACTTTAACTATATAATAGTGCTTGTATGAAGAAGTTTTTGAGTCTCCTCGCCAGTACCGCTGTCTTTTTAAGTGCACCGTCCCCTGTCAGTGCGCAAACAAAAGCCTGGAGTGGTGTGTGTGTGGGATCAACTGCTGCTACAAAAGACGTGGCAACAATACAGGGCTTAGAGTGCCTGATTGGAAACATCTTCACCATTATCATTACCCTCGTTGGACTGGCCGGTTTTGTCATGTTCATTGTTGCCTCATTCCGGTACCTGCTTTCTGGTGGTAATACCAAAGGCACGGAGACAGCCCGGAACTCCTTTACCTTCGTTATCATTGGTATCGTCGTTGCACTCAGTGGCTTTATTATCTTGAACTTCATCTCAACATTCACCGGAGTTAAAGACGTCACAATTTTTAGTATTCCAAAGTCAACTCAATAACCTCAAGAAAATAACCGCGTCTTTTTCACTTCAGATCCGGTATAATAAGCACTATGGGAACTCGGGTTAGATTACGAGCGTTTGTTGTTTCACTGCTGTTCTTGTGTCTTTTTGTCGGTATTCCCGTGCGCCGTATCACTGCACAAGCCACTCCATTTGATACATTCAAAGCAGATCTCGCGTACGTTCGCGCACAGTCAGAAGCAGCTTTACTCTTTACCCCGTTTGGCTCAAACAATGATGGTGCATTCGCCAAACATAAACTGACTGAAGAACAAGTCCTCAGCCTGTGTGACGGCGGCAAAGACTGCGGTACCTTAGGGGTCAACTTTGGCACGTACTTTAAAAAAGGTGATTACCTCAAGATTCGAGAGAAGTTTGGCATGAAGTGGGCACTCGAGATTGGTGAAGCGAGTCACCCTTCAAATGCAGCCGATGCCATTAACGAACCCACAAAACCAACCGTCATTATCCGTATTGGTATTCGAGAAAGCTCCGGTGGTTTTCAGTCACTTGAGGCTGGTGGCGCAAAAGACTACATTGCATTTCTACAATCGGTGGCAAGCCGAGTTGGAGGAAAGACTTTCTACGCTATAGCTGGCCCTAACGAGCCAGATATTGAGCCTTGGGTTGCCCCCGATTGTAAAGCTGCCCCAGGCACAGCCAGTGCAGAGTCTGAGACTTTCTACAAGTGCGTCGGCAAACCGCTTGCTGCCTACATGAACGCTGTCTGTGCAGCAAAAGCGTCAGGTGAGTTGCCTGCAAATGTGAAACTTCTCTCTCCAGCATTTAATATGTCGTCCTACACCTTTCCTGGCATCGTGAAGGCTATGGATGCAGCCGGTGCAAATTGGGGATGCGTTGATGCAATTGCTGGCAACCTCTACCCTGCTGGCAAGTCGATGCAAGCGTACTGGAATGATGAAAATACTGGCGCTACCATTAAGTTTTTTCAAGAAAAAGGCAAGGGTATCATTGTTACTGAAACTGGCCCGTGGGAGCAACTTGATCAATCAAGTGGCAACATGACTCAAGCAGACCGCAAAGCAGAGGAGTTTTACATCACGCCAATTAAAGGGATTGGTACAACGAGTACCCTACCGGTTATTCGCACTGATCTCATCAAACAAGGATACGAAGCTCGTTGTGCAACTCCGGGTTTTAAGATTGCACTCAGCAACGCTGATGTTACGGCAGTAAAGAACTACCTGCTTGAACAGAATAACCCTTCCGGCGCGGTGCTTGGCGGAATTGGTATCGACGGAGCACCAGACAAACTCGATAACTACGGCAAGTCACTTCCTATCAATAATCGCATGAAGTCTACCCTCAGCATCGACTACCGTGATGCCCTCATTCCGGTAATGCGCGATCTCACCCGCATACCGCAACTCAAGCAGTCGCTGGAATCATACTTCGGCTACTCTCAATCTGCAGAAAAGTCATACTCTGAAGCCGAGCTTAAATCTGCACCAGTTAACTCACTGCTGACACAGCAAGAACGCTGCACACAATCAGTTATCTCACTGTTACAGCGGGATATTATGTGTAAGAAGTTGGCAAATCCGAGTGCGTGTGCGCTTTACTCAACCGCAGTACCGGGCTCGTCATACACCGTTAAGTCACTGCTTGAGGAGTATCAAAAATCAGCTGGTATATCGAGTGATCTATTCAAAAACTGCGGAGAGATTGTTGCAAAAAAAGGAATACTTAAAGACGCCCTTCTCACTTTGCCACTGCAAATTGAACACGCCTATCGACTTGCTTTCCTGGTAACAACCATCGACACGCAAATCCAGAAAGCGCATCGCATGATGAGACTTTTTCAGCATCCAAAACGAGGCATTCTTGATGTGGGCCCAGACCCAACGCAGCTCGTGATGGTCAACGCATTCAAAGTACCCGACTTCACCACGAACAAAGGCACCATCCCCAGCGAAGGCGACAGCGGTGACACCACCTTTAATGACCCATCGCTCTTAACACGTGATCTGCTGATCTCGACTTCAACCAAGAAAAACTATGACGAAAAAGGAATTGAACAGAGAAAGAAACTGCTTGATATTGCTAACACGCAAGTCGCTGACAAAACGCAAGATGTGCCACCCATGATGATTCAGTGTGGTATTGGCTCAGTTGGTTCACCACAGTGCTATGACCCACTCTCTCGAGCTGTGATTGATATCGTCAACGCTCAAGCCATCGCAGATGCAACCCAGCTAAAGTGTGACGACTACCAGTTTGAAGCACCCCAGGCAATCTTTGACTCAGCTGACTTGCACTCACTGCCCAATGTCGGCCGTGTTTTTTCACAAGATTTTGGCGTAGCACTGCTTGAGAACCTCTTTACCGATGAAACTCACATTCGGCCGCTGACACTTGAATACGACCCCACCTATGCCGACACAAATAGTAAAAAAACAGGCGCTGTACAGTTCGACTGGGGTTTAAAGTCAGTCTTTTATGTCATCAAAGGGACTGAAAACTTGCCGTACTCTGCACAAGACGCGCGTAAAGTGAATCACTACATCGTGTACCCAGAAGGATACGACCTAAAAACAGTTGAAGCAGTCGTCTCTGGCAGCTTCTTTAGCACTGAACAGCTCAAGGCGCTGCAAGATAAAGCCAAGAGCTTTGAGTTTCTCTCGATTGCAAACCAGGCTACTACGTTCGAGGGCGGACAGACGTCACATACGTACACCGATAAATCTAAACCAGTTGAGTGTGGTAAAACCGATATTATTGATGCAACGGGAACTATTACTGGCCAAGAAACAAAGTACTGTTATGAGGATCGAACCATTTCTTTTGGAATGGAAGCTGAACCAACACCAAAAACTTCAGGTATTTTAGGTGGCAAACTTGGCTACTGGCTCTACACGGTACAGATGGCACTCAGTAAAGCTGATGCCTTAACGCACAAGTATCTTGAGAACTGTAAAAGTGTTGAAGACTTTCTCCTTGATCACTGCGGCGGTGAGTCAGTATCTCAAACGGCAGCCCTGAACCCTATTTATTCGTGTAGCATCTATAACTCAGCTACAGTAGACACCACTCAGATAGCCACATTCACTGTACAACAAAAAAATGGCAGCAACCTCAAGCCAAGTGACTTTATCGCTTCGGCTGGCGAGAAAGGCTGCTCGGTAAAAGCTGACACGCGCATTGTCGATGCTGTTTCACTGATACTTTCAGACGGGAAACAAATTGTTGCAAATAACCCAGGGAATAAGTTGAGTGCTTGTGCTTCGCCACAAGATGTCACCAAGTCCCTGACAATTTATAAGTGGACAGAGGGTGGAAAGCCAGGCGTCAATGATCCACAGTGGGAGAAAATGCCAAAACTAGTTAGTGGCAGTACGCAAGCAGCCTCTCGCATGATGGCAAATATTTCACTTAAAACCGGTTACTATAAGTTGAAGGTAGACTTCTACGGCACACTTGGCGAGATCTGTCTTGGACCAGCACGAGTACTCTCTGCACCAAATGCCATTTCCGAAGATACTGGCTTTATTCTCGACTTCACCAGCCCAAGCTGCCCGAGAGACACCTGCTTTACCACAACCGTACAACCAGCTATGCAAGGTGGTGACACAACAACTACTGATGTAAATGGCTGCTCACTTGGGTTTGACTACCCGATTTCCTACAATACTGCTTGTGGTGGCGGTCGCGGTGGCGATTGTGGTGACTTCGATGGCTGTGATACTTGGAGAGGGCTGATTGCAAAGTTCAGAACTGATCATGCCACTGGAGTCAGCGCCTACGAAAAGACATTTAATAAGTCGCTCCAAGCTCCTGCTAGTTCCTTTACCTGTACAAGCACCTCCAACGGGAGACAACCACTCTTCCCCAGCACCTCTATCAAAACAAGTTGTGCGAGCTTTAACTCAGGGAGCAGCGCACTCGATAGTATTGCGCTCTTTGGAACAGATCTTTCCTTTAGTATTCCGTATTGGAGCGGAGTTGAAACTCCATTTACTGTCCCCTCAAAAGAACTCTGGACTGCCATCACTGATGCTTCTAAAAAACATGGCTGTGACCCACTACTCGTTTTAGCAGTGGCGCACTCAGAGAGTCGCAGTTACACCAACCATACAGTACCGAACGAGTTTGGTGCAGTTGGCGTCTTCCAGTTTACCCCGGGCTCATGGGGTCTTTGGAAGCAGGCAAATGCCACTGGGGTTGGTATTTGTTCTATCCATCAGCCGCCTACGTTCAGCACAACTGGCCTCGATTTTTCGTCACCTGCTAATATTCCGGCAGCAGCCGACTCTGCGTGTCGGTTAGTTTTATGGACGGGCATGCAGAAGTATCAGACAGATCAGCGCAACTTTGTGCGGGCATTTGCCCAACGAGGAGATAATGGATTTGGCCAAATCTGGAACCGTCACCAACCTCAGGCAGACTACGTGTGGCGACTCTGGAACAAACTACTTGAGGTAACAAAGCAGACCCCACGAGAACAACCGGCTGGTTACCCATACGGCCCGTGCTAACACCCATTACTTTTTTTGTAAGACTTTTTTGACTTCTTTTTTCACTGGAGTTGCAGAAACCAGCACTTCTTTTTTGTGAGCTGCTCCCCGCCGTGCTCCTGCACGGAGGAGTGAAGCAACTGTCTCGAATGTTTCTGCAGAAGCAGTTCTTGAAGAAAAGTTCTGTGTTGTATCTTCAATTCCGGTAAGCAGCGCTGTTGCTGCATCACTCGAAACCTGATACTGTGCCTGTGTCATCAGTTGGCTGACTGCTTCACTGGCTGAACTAAACCCACTGGTTTCTAAGTGATATGTGCCGAACTGTGAAGCTGCTTCTGAAACAACAAAAGTAGGGACACTTGAGAACAACTCTTCGTAGCCAAAGTAGATCTGTTCAAGACTCTCAAGCTCAGTAATACCAACCAGAATAATTGCGTCTGCTGATGCGCCCGTATACTTAAATGAAATTTCACTCGTTTCTAGTGGGGTAATACCAGCCCTCGGTTTAATGGTGAGATAAAATTGGTTAGAAGTTTCATCAATGTTGTAACTAACTTTATCGACCTTCTCAAGTGAATACGGAAAAGTAATAACGAGATTATCCTGTCCAAGCTCTTGGGCTACCCCACTGAGTTCTTGAAATGCAAGTTCTTCAGGCGGCTGCGGGGAAAGCAACTTGGCTGTTTTACCCACACTTTTCAGGACATCTTGAAAAGCAACCACGCTTGCTTGAAGATCTCTGTTCGCATCACTTGGAAAGACAAGCAAAATAGTTTCTGCTGCTGTAACAATACTTTGTAAGCCTTCGACTACTTGAGCTGCAACCATATGACCTTTATAAGATACCCTATTGATATCACACTATGCGCATGTGTGTCTACCATTAATCTAACCCGCTCAGTTACTTTATTTCATTTACTGTGTTTTTTTGCTATACTACAGCCAGTATGTTCCGGAAGCTCCTCACCGTTGCTCTCTTATTCTTTTGCTTTGTTGCACCTGTTCGTGCTCAGAGCGATACAAACACAGAAAAAGATCAATGGGGCTACCAGATTACCCAAACCGAGTTTACATCATACCGCAAAGCTGTCGCCAACTGTGATACCCCTTCTCTTGAGTGTTTAGTTCGTAACACAACTCGTTTTATCGCCATGGAGTGGTCTCAGGATATTTCTGGTAGTAATAAAATTAATCAAATTGATTGTACTGTTCCTGAAAACAAAACATACTGCGAACAAGCTTCACTGCAAAGAGGTGGACTCACCGCAAGTGTCTTTGTTCTCATTAGCTCCATGATTAACAAACCGCCTGCTCACACCGCAACGTATGTGGCAGATGTCCTTAACACAGCTGGCGTTGCTACCCCGGCCTATGCACAAGGTGTTGGTTTTGCTGCTCTCGATCCAATCTTAGGACTCTGGAAAGTCTTCCGCAACGTGGCGTACTTTTTCTTTATTGTTGCCTTTATTATTTTAGGTTTCATGATCATGTTCCAACAGCGACTTGGTGGTAAAGCAGCCATCTCTGCACAACAAGCTATCCCTTCCGTTATCGTTAGTTTAATCCTCGTCACCTTTTCATACGCTATCGCCGGATTTGCAATTGACCTCATGTACTTATTTATGTACCTCATCGTTGGACTCTTCAAAGGTATTAACGCTTCATTTTCCGCTGGAGATGCCAGAGATCCTATTAGCTTCACTATCATTGACCTTGCTTCGTACCTGTTCTCAGCAAGTTTCAGCTGGGACGCACTGGGCATCAACAAAGATATCGTCTCTAGTTTGATTAACGCGGCTGGTGTTCAGAGCAACGCGCTGAGTACCGCAGTTTCTTTTATTGGTGGTCTTACCCTTACTCTCGTTGTTTCTATCGCAGTCTTAATTGGTACCATCAAGCTATTCTTCGAGCTACTTAAGTCGTATGTTGTCATTGTACTCAGTGTCGTTATCTCTCCTCTCGTTTTAATGACAGGAGCGTTTCCTGGCAAAGATGTCTTTTGGCCTTGGCTGAAAGGAATCATTGGAAACTTAATTGCCTTCCCTACGGTGCTGTTACTGCTCATTATCTATATT
>CAYMVN010000006.1:26320-28649 GCA_964394125.1 uncultured Pseudomonadales bacterium
CACAACCGGTACCATCGGAAAAACTGCTGGTGCAGATGTACAAGCAGGCTTCATGCCGCCATTTTTGTTTGGCTCAGGCTCTGGAAACGTAAACATGATCGGGCCAGTACTCGGCTTAGCGATGATTCTTGCTATGCCAGAAATTGTTAAAGATGTAAAGAAAAGAGTCGGCGCCGGCGACGGTGGCTACGGCGCAGTCCTTGGTGGCTGGGCATTGAGCGGCCTGAAGAGTGGGTGGAAGGGTGATAAGGAAGTCGGCTTTATTCCAGGTGTCTCTCAGATTCCTGGGGTTGCTGGAAGAGCTGCGCTTACAACTGGTGGAGTTGCTGGTGGTGCATACCTTGGAAGCAGAAATGGTGGTGGGTGGAAAGGCGTACTTACTGGTGGAACAATCGGTGGATTTGTTGGTGCTAACGCGCCAGGTATTACTAAAGGCATTGTTGGAACTGCTAAGCGACAGGTCTATGACGTCATTGGCAATGAAGCTGCAAACACAGTTAACGATAAAGTTGAAAGAGTTACAACACTTATTAGAGAGTCTTCGGAGAAAATGGGTATTAACACTTCGCGGACTGCGAAGCAATCTTCTGAGAATGTACAAGGAAATGTTATTATTGAATCTAACGAATCAGGTCGCAAGAGTGGGAGAAACAGAGCCTAGTCTATGCTTTCAAATTTGCTCACTTTAATAAGACAACTATTTACTGGTAATAGTAGTAATTATCTTAACGTAAACCAAGCTACCGTTGACAACTACATACTCAAACAAGATAAAAGAAGTAAACGAAACAGAGCTTAATCTATTTAAACTGCAAACTCTTCATAACTTGATCTCGGAGACTGTGCACTAGACTTGAAACATAAATAAGCTCTTTCCAACCTACCGTAAACATAGTATCAAGAGCATGAATTGCTTCCGGGCCAATTTCTGTAGTGAGCGTTGAGGTAAAATGTTTTACCTTTGGTAGATCCCAGTGCTTATCTAAGTTTACATCAACCTGTAGAAGTATCTTAGCAATAATCAGGTATATTGTAATTTTCTTTTCAAGATCAACTCCAAAATCATAAATTTTTGCACGTTCTTCAGAAGTTCTTTCCTCACGCTGGAACTCAGACTCACCACCTTTAACCGGCCAAAATTTCAAACAGTATCCCACCATCTTCTTTAAGTCTGCAACTTTGTTATCACTTGCCAGCACACCCAAGAACTTATCTTGATCAGCCTTAAATACATTATTCAGCATCCACAAGACGTTTTGTGCAACGTCGTTATAGTAAGCAATATACGCCTGTGGTTTTTGATCTCTTTCAAAAGGCATTAACTCATATAAGTATTCTCCACTTTTCTTATCGACCAGATTATCAAAAGTTACGTTTAATGCAAGCGCACCTTCTCTCAATTGATTGATTGTTGCCTTGTACTTTTTAATTTTGCCTTTTCTAGTTAGTAATAGTTTTTTATCTCTTTCAAGATCAGACTGCTCATACTTCTTTCCAATTCTACTTTCAATAAAATTAAGGTCTTTATTAAAGTCAGCCTCGGTATAAGGGGTGCCTTTTTCTCCCTGTTTTCCGCGCATATTTGGAGTCACACCATCGACGCCAAACGAGTCTACTCTATACGATAAAATATTTGCTGTTCTTTCTGCATCTGCATTTGTATAGACTTCGCCCCCTACTTTCTTTTTTTCAAGTAGTGCTACTTCATCATTAATTTCTTGTTCTGAGTATCTAACAAATAATGTTCTGAGCGGTGGCTCAAAAAAAGTAAATTTTGATCTCTTTTTTCCAGTCTTATCTTCACCGACACCTAAGTTGGGGATTGAGATATATGGGTATCTTTCTGCTATCCACCAGTAATCATCCGCAAGATGACCTCCTTGCGATTCAAGTGCTTTTAAGATAGTTCCTGAAAGCTCTTTTTTGAACAAAGATTTCTCTAAGAAGCTTAACAAAGTCTTGTCAATCATTCCCATATGATGCTCGTGTGCAATCTCGTTACTTTGCCCATGAAATCCAAAAAGCTGTTGTAGCATATTCGGATTAGAGAATTTTACCCCACCATCTCCGTCAGACTCTGCATTTGAGAACCATGCAACGAGCATCGCAACCATAGGCTCAAATAATGCCTTACCTGTCTCTTTGTACTTTAATGCATACTCATGCCAATGGAACATATAAAACAAATAGTCTGCTTGTGTTGAGCTGCTTTTTGCATTCACTGCAGCATTCATTGTTACCATAGTGTGCAGCGCGAATGCTCTTAAGACTGTGTTTTTATTGAATCGAGGTTTGCCATTTGTATTTTTTTCTTCTTCTTCATATATTA
>CAYMVN010000007.1:0-5473 GCA_964394125.1 uncultured Pseudomonadales bacterium
TCACATACCGAATAGCGATCTGAAATAGATCAAACCCAATATTATGAACAAGAGAGGAAACTATATGTCTACTTATATTAAATACAATAAGAAAAAAGGTATTCTATTTTTTGATTCAATTCCATTGAATTTTGTTAAAAGATTGCAAATCTAAGCATACATATCTAGAATCTAAGAGTAAGAAATGAGAATAAGTTTTGATACCCTTTCGATCATTATTTCAAATGTAATTCCACTCTATGGAGTTATATTTTTGGGTTGGAAAATTGACGCAATCCTATTTATTTACTGGTGTGAGACTGTAATTATAGGTTTTTATACTATTTTAAAAATATTTTTTGCTAATTTTTTAACGGCAGAATCTCGAAGTTGGATTATCTCTAAAATTAATATAACGCTTTTTTTTCTTATCCATTTTGGAGGATTTAGTGTTATGCATGGAGTAGCAATTCTTGCGTTAATTGGATATTTTAATGCTCTCCAGTATACTGAAATACCTGCATTTATCTTAAGCTTAATCATACCTATTCTATCAATCTTTATAAGTCATGGTATTTCATTTATTAAAAATTATATTATTGGTGGAGAATCTAAAAAAGCAATTATTCAAGATGTAATGTCATATCCGTATGAAAGGATTTTTTTAACTCAAATTGTAATCATAATTGGTGGATTTATATATTTTTCTTTTTTACATTCATACATCGTATATTTAGTACTTCTTATAATAAGTAAGATTATTCTTGACATACAAAGTCATACTAGATTACATAAAAAGGCCGGAAGTTCATCATATAGTGCTTCAGCTCAAAACCTGACACTTATTGGAAAATGGTCTTCTATAGTAGCATTACCTCCTTTGCTCATTGCTACAGCACTCTGTTTATGGATTTATTTTGCCATAATTTATCAAACAGTTATTAATCCACATGTCTTTGATGAGGTTAATCAAGAAAAAATCCAATATACAACCTATACCAATGCAACCAATGACTATTCGTATGCATACGATAATTCTAAATGGATACTTGAAGAAATAAACAATGATTCACAAGAGCAAACAATACTAAAATCACGAGATCATGAAACTGTATTTCTTTCATTTTTTGTAGATACGTTGGACAAGAATTGTTCAATGGCAGAAGCTATTGGAAATGATCCTGATATACAAAAAGCGTATATAACAATTGGGAATATAAAAGAATCAGAGGCTTTTTTATTGGATACACCAGGCTCTCAATTTGTTACTACATACTTTTATATTACAGTAAGAAATGGTTGTCTTACTATTATTGATCAGAGGGATCGGAACATTTATTTTAATGAGGAATTTATTACAATATATAAAAATATTAAGATTGATATTTAATGTGACTCATTACTTCACAATATACTGAAAAATATTGCCATAGGTGGGATATGGGGTAATAAAGTCGGACAACTGTAATACCAGAATCTGCTCATCAATAAGTAATGTAAAAACAGTGATCAGGTTTTCGCTAAAATCTTCATCAAACAGCATATACTGCATATACCATCATGAAAATAAAGGTTATTCCCAAGATTAAAAAAATGATGACTAATTGACTGAGAATTAGTTACAACACCTAAATTTAGAAACGTACTTTTTCTATACCATTTTCTGTAATCAGAAAAATCTCATCTTTGGTTGTAGATATTAAAACAGCATCTTCTCTATTCAGTGATTCTTTTTTATCTACAGTTGTAAAAATAAGAGCATCCTTAACTGGACGGCACTCATTAATACTGAATGAATTACAGTACCTCTTTGCTGTAATCGATACTGTCTCACTCAATTTAAGAGTTGTTTGACTACTTGTATCTCCAGATTCTTGATCGGCAGACTTCGAAAGCATTGGATATTCACCCAGATTGGTACTTAAAAAACCAAATTGATTGAGTGGTGATTCATAGTATGAAAAAGAATATGATGTTTTTGGAAAGCTATAAAAATAAGCATACCATTCCGGAGAAAGATTCCTAAGAAATTCAAAGTTTGAAAACACACGTTTCTGTTTTATTAAAGTACTGAGATACTCTTCATTATCACGATTAAGGTCAATCTGTAAAAGAAAATATGAATTTGAATTCTCTGGATCTTTTAGGTTCTGAAAAAATATAAAATCCCTTCTCTCATCATAATAGACAAGATCAAATCTCTCTAGTAGACAAGGAAGTTCTTTTTCCGTTAAAAATACTTGTGTATTCTTTAGACTCAAATCTGAACTAAAAAATTCTGTGCAACTTACTTCAACAAAGTCTTTATAGGATACTGCATCTTTTCTTGAAGAGTCTATCATCACTAAACGAGATCCAAATTTTTGTTGGTATGCATCTAAGGTTGCTATTTCTTTCAGTTTTTTGTTTTCAATTTTAAATAGACCTCCGTCAACAAGAAAGGTATTTGGTTCTAAAAAGAAATGAATTTGACTAACAGGATTGTTCATTGTTTTATGCTTAATTTTTTGGAGAGTAGTCAGTGCATCTCCAACCAGCAGTAATTGGTCTCTTTCATAATCAACCAAAATCACTGCACCATTTCCATTTATTAGTGGTTGTCCTTTGAAAGAATCTATTGTCTCTTGTTTTAAATCTGGAAAATGAATAATTCTAGTTTTGTCACTTTTTTCATTATAAAAAAAGGCATATGTATCATCTAATTTGAATGTTGGGCTCAAAAAGCTATACAAATCTTTACTCAAATTTTGATCGTCTAAAAGCAATTCAGTTTTCACTTCTGTTCTTTGTGTTGCCAAAGTAGAATCTTCCGAAGAAGTTAACTGAATTTTGAGTAATTTGCTTGAGATAAGTACAATACTTAAAAAAATAAATACTTTTATTCCAGTCTTTCCAAGCATAAATCTAATTATATGTTTTTACTTTTTAGATAACAATCTTCTAATGTGATTGTACTCTACAGGCAATTGAGCTGTATCCACAATTAGAATAGTTACCCACCGTTAAAACCTAAAGCAACTCCCCAATATACCGCTGCAACTCAGGCAGCAGCTCTTCTTTGAACCACGGATTTTTCTTCTGCCAGATATTATTGCGTGGTGAGGGATGCACGAGTGGTAGGTACTCAGGGAGGTACTCTTTGTACGCACGTACCGTTTCTGTGAGGGTGCGCTTGGCTCGATCTTTCAGGTAGTAGCCTTGTGAGTACTGCCCAATTAAGATTGTGAGCTGAATGTGTGGCATGAGCGTAAGCAAGCGTGGGTGCCACTTTCCTGCGAAGCCTTTTCTGGGTGGCGCGTCATGTTTTTCTTTTGAGCCAGGGAAGTAAAAATCCATTGGAATCAGGGAAACGATACTTTTGTTATAGAAAGTTTCTCGAGAAATACGGAGCCACGAACGGAGATTATCACCACTTTTATCATCCCAGGGAATCATACTTTCTTGTGCAACATGTCCAGGCGCTTGCCCAACAATCATAATGCGAGCGGACGGGTCAGCGGTGTAGAGTGGCTTCCAGTGCTTCTCTGTATACTGCTTGTTTTCAGGATCAGCAACTATATCTGCATATACTTTTTCTAAAGTATCCATGTCTGTAGTATAGACCTTTTTTTATGTATTGAATGCCGTAAATTTCGAGTATACTTACCACTATGCACGTGCGTCAAAAGCTCTTCTCTTTTCCAGTCATTACTGCACTTCTCTGCCTCATACTCTTGGGTTCAAGTGTCTGGTTTGGCTCATTTGGAGACGAGCAAGAAAACTTTGCTGCCGGATGGCTCATCAGCAAAGGGCACGTTCCCTACATTGATTTCTTTTTTCATCACACGCCACTACCTTTTTTTGTTAGCTCGCTCTTCTTTCCATTTGCACTCGGTAGATACTGGATTTTCCGTCTGTTTATGCTGCTACTTCACACAGCAGTGTGGAGTTATCTTGCCTCAATTATCAAAAAGAACTATCGCGCTGCACTGATACTTTCGCTCGTTTTGATAACTGTTGGACTTCCCACGTTCCACCTGCAGATGTTCCTTGCAGATACCCTCGCGGCACTTGCACTACTTGTACTCTTCGCGATCTGGACAGTGACGCTCACACAAAAAAGCCTTCCTGCGCGGCAACTTCTCTGGGTTACAGCACTCGTGTGCACAACAGCACTCTGGTCTTCAATTACAACAGTACTGAGTCTCTTCGTTGTCGCTGTTTCAGTGCTCATGTTGTGGAAGATTGAGAATGTTAGAACGTTTGTACAAACAGCAGGTTATAAACACGTAGCTCTTGCACTCTCTCTTATCTTTGCAATTCCGGTACTCTACGCTGTCACTGGTTACTGGCATGAGTTCTATTGGTCTGTATTCCAATTCAACAACCAGTACTACTTTCCTTTCCGGCTGGCGGCATCAACCACCGAATCACACCATGGATTTATCACAAGCGTAGTCCTCGATTACTGGCAGTTCAGTACTGCAACAGCCAGTTTAGTTTTACTTAGCACCTACCGGCTGCTCTTAACAATCAAAGGTGTTCTTTTCTTGTCTCTCGGAACGCACTCTGTTTCACAGCTCGGTGCCTATATTTCAGTTGCACTTGAGAGTTTCAAGAACTCAGTTTTTACACTTGAAGTACTTGCATTCCTCAGCCTCGTATTCTGCGTGAGTGTAGTTGCACGAAAAAGTCCACGACTCCTGATTCCACTCATACTCCTCAGCATGACGCTGCGAAGTAGAACGAATGAAGTCTTCCATCTCAGCCCCTTTTACGTTGCAGTGTGGGTTGGACTGAGCTTTGCTGTCGTGATCGCAATAACTCGCAAAAATATGGTGAGTGCCGTGCTTGGTTCACTCCTCTACTGTCTCTGGATCATTCTCTTACTGCCCTCTGTTACGTTGTATCACACTCAGAAAACCCCACGTATTCTGCCAGAGATGATTACTGAGGCAGCGGAGATCAAAAAGTTTGCGCAGCCGGGTGACAAGCTGCTCGTCCTGGGTGGAAACACGATGTACTATCCCCTCACAGAGTTACTGCCTGCTACTCGTCAGATGTACTATCTTCCTTGGTTCGCAATTGTTCCGGAAATGCACCATGAAGTAAGTACTGCAGTCTCTGAGAAAAAAGCAGACCTTATTCTTGTAGAAGAGTTCTCAGAGAGCGCAGATGAAAAATATTTTTCTCACGATATTCGTGTGCAAATAGAGCAAGAGTACACTCCACTTGTGACTGCGCCAGCATATGCTATATTTAAATCCAAATGACACTTGATTCAGAACGTTTCCACTTGCGCCAGCCGAAGCTCAGTGACGCCGCAGAACTCTTCCGCACGTATGCATCAGATAGCCGGGTCGCCAAGTATACAACGTGGACCGCGCACACATCGCTTTCAGAAACAGAGTCGTTTCTACAAAACTGTATCGAGAAGTGGAATGAGGGCCGCGAGTATAAATTTATTATAGAGCGAAAAACAGACGCAGCACACATTGGTATAGTCACCATAAAG
>CAYMVN010000007.1:5483-26363 GCA_964394125.1 uncultured Pseudomonadales bacterium
AACAACCGCAATCATTGGGTATGCCATCATTCCAAGCGAGTGGGGAAAGGGCGTAACGACTGAAGTTGCCCGCACAGTGATCGGCTACGCATTTTCAAATACACCCTGTACCGAAGTGACTGCATTCTGTGACGCTGAAAACACAGCGTCAGCAAAAGTTATGCAAAAGATAGGGATGCACTTTGTAAAAAATCTACCTGCATACATAGTCCACCCTACGATTTCCCCAGAAAAAAGAGACTGTGTGTTGTACTCAGTGAAAAAGAATTAAATTTAACCCGATTGCTCCCCTTTGCATGAATACAGCTCAGGCGAAGGAGCACCTGCCAAGACATCAGTAATGCCGTCTGTCGCAAAGAGTCTCGCACCAAAAAATACTGCAGCAATAAAGATAAAGGCAGGCATCAGCAAAAGTTTTTTAGAATAGATTGGTTTACGCACTGCAGAACAAGTATCGGTTGCACATGCGGTACAAGCACTTTTTTTCATTACACGGTATGAATAGACTGCTGAAGCGCTAAGGATGAGTAATGAAAGTACTTTAATTTGTAATCCAGCACTTGAAACAGCCGTAATACCACTCAGGGTGGCAATGAGACTTAAAACAGTGCTGCCACACACCGAACAACTCGAGCTGATAATACTGAGTACTGCCCCGGTGCCGAAACTACTCTGCTGCAGAAGTGAACTGAAGCCGTACAAACGGTAGTACCGCACTAAAAATGCAGTATTGACGCCAAAGACTGCTGCAGTCGCAAGTGTTACCGCTACATACGAGTAAAAGTACGCGCGTGTGTTCATCACAAAGAGTGACGCTAAACTAGAATTAACTCTCAGTACTGCGTATGAGAAGACGAGAAAAGCGAGAGCCATAGCGAGGCCCAGAACGCCATAATAAAACGTAGTCTTCTTCTGATCTGAAGACAGCAGTGTACTCATAGAGCTATAGTATTACACATTTTTTCAAAGTAGTGCATTACCGCTTTTACTGTTTTCCGCTATACTTATTTCAGTACACCATGCCAGCAGAAGCACCTCAAACAGCATCACCAGAAAAAGAGCCAACAGCTACCCCAGAGCTGGACTTACTTTTTGAACAAGCAAAAAACTGTGAAGACTTGAGCTTTGTTGCTGAGCATCTTGATCTTGACCCTTATTTTGTGTTTAGTAACATGCTCAGACTGCTTGACACCAATCAAGACAAAGAAAAGGTTGATTCTATTATATATATTTTAGAACAAATACTTGAAACGCTTAAAATTCGATATACATTCTCAACTGTAGAACTAATGGTTCAATTGGCACTTAAGCTTAAATCCATATCATTACCCACTGCAGAGAGGCTGTCTGGGGAATGCATTTACTTCCTTACTACTGCTATTATTTATTGCAAGCCAGGGCAACAAACTGCACTGCTTGGTTTACTCTACTCAGAGTTTTATAACACTGGCGATACAGCTCAAGTATTTTTGAAACTTAAAGTTGAGTTGTCACACTCACCAGAATCGTATAGAGAACTTATTAGCTATCTCTGTACTATTGCACCAGCACGATACCTGGAAAAACTAATTACGACCCTTCCGTTACCAAATAGAATAAAAGTCCCTGAGCAGACTGCAGTGCTCCAGACACTTATTACTAAGAATATGTACTGGGCAGCTTTGAAGTTCAGTGAAACCTGCACGGTTCCTGTACCTGATCTCAAAACTAAGTTTATTTCAATACTTGTTACACACTCGAAGTTTGCAGAAGCAGTTCGTTATATTGAATTAGAAAATCCTCCACTCTCGATTAACGACCTTACAAGCTTATTAAAAGCGTACAATGAAGGGACAGTAGCGCTCCCTGGGGAGATGCGCACCTTGTTCACTCAAAAAATTACAGAACATTTTCATAATGGTACAATCGCTGAACAGGCAAGGCAAAATCTATATGAGGCTCTTTTCCCAACCTACACAAGCATTGAGGCAGTGCGTGAAAATTTTCCTCCAAATTCTGAGCAAAAATATATTAGCAAGTACGCAATCACAGCTGCACGATCAGGATGTGACCCAGAAGTGTTCCTGTTTTTTATTGAAAAGTTAACAGAACCGCGTTCGCTAGACTCAGTTTTTCGTGCTTTAGAGTCACAGAAACAATTATGGTATCTTTCAAGAGTCATGGCTGCACCTATTGATGGTGGTCTTCAAATTAAGAGTGTGTTACTAAAAGCGTTTTTAACAAGATATTTGGATTCAAGGAGTTTCAGATCAAGGTCATACACAGATCAAGAGTTTTCTGAACTTTTTATTACTGATATATTTCCAAAAATTCCTGAAGCGTTACAACTCTCGACGCTTGCTGAGTGTATTACTCAGTCATTTCTGTTTGAGAAAGTTAAGTTAGATGAAGACTTTCTCTTGCTCACTACCCTAGTTTTAAAAAAAACGCATATAACAAAAGAGAACCTCAGTGATGTAGTGTCAGTGCTTGAAGGCGTAGTACAGTATGCCCCTGCTACCATAGCTAGTTTCAGTTCATTGGAATCTAGTATTTTGCAGTTTATCAACCCTGAGTGCTCTGTGATCACTCGTCTTAGGTTAAGATCACTCGCACAGCACTATGACTGGCAAGAAGTGTTACAAGTGCTAGACACACAAGAGATGATACCTACACTACAAACGGGAGATGATCTCCCAATACGTGAGCTGGCACAACAAGGACTCCTTATAAAAAACATCGCACTTCTTTTGGAAACTGAACCTGATTACTTTATAGAAACTCTCCTCCCTCAGCTGTGCAACTTCGCAGATGATGAGACCTTAACAGAGATCTTAAATAGATACACTGCTGTACATTTAGATGTCTTCAACAATATATATTTCGAATGTAAGAGTAATTCCAGATTTGAGATCTTATATAACAACTTTGAAAAATTAAATTACCATCAAAAAATCGACGTACTCTTGCGTTCTATGAGCTCACAGACAATGAGTCAGGCAGGCAGAGAGGCACTCGCCAGCATGGTTGAAGATGACTCTGAAAAATTTACTGAGTACTTTTTGGGACACGATTGGCTCAATCTTGCCAGAACCATACAAACTCTTTCACAATGGCAACAAGAGCGCGTAGCGGCTGGCATTACACCAAATTATTGGGTGTATACGCACCTCCTCGCGGCACAGATTGAACTGGGTGATGCTACTGTTTCTGAAAAACTTTCAGTTGCAGATAAGAATGAAGTGTACACAATTGGCGCAGATTTATTTTCTGAGCACAAGTTTTTATACTTACTTTCTGATCCCACTTCGTTTTTACAAGGAGCATCTCGAAAAAAAATAGCACAGTTGCTTCGGGATAAATTTACGACTCTCATGGAATCAATTGATCAGAATCCCGGGCTCCTATACAAAAAAGATCTTGATCTTAAGTTACTTGCAGAAGAATTTTTGAAGCAAAATAAGTACACGCTCAGCGATATTGCTCTAGCACTCTATTCGCAAAATTCAAAAAAAGCAAAAGTCTGGGAAGAGCTTAGATCATTTGCTACTTTGATACAGAGCAACTGTGATCCATTCGAGCTGCATTATGCATCTCCCAACCTGTTATACGAAAAATACAAAGACATCTTTCCGCATGAGTATCTAGAACTCATACGTGATCCAGAAATCCCAATAAGAAAGTTTTTCACTGCGTGGGATGAGGCTAGCATCTCAAGAACAGATATCCAACTTGATAATTTACAGAGGATACTAGAACTAGGGAGAGTGCCTGATACAAACAAATATCGAGCTGTTGAGCTCTTTAATCAATGCTCCATAGCAAATTTTGCCCGCTATCCTGTTGAGGTACTAAAAAAGCAACTTGAGTCAGCTTCTCATACTAAAAAAGTAGTACTCGTTATGTCTAGTGTTGATCATAATGGGTCATTTTACTCACAACAGGTGCTCATTGAAGACATTGCTACGCAATTAACGAACTTAGGCTTTTCGTTATCTATACTCGAAGTTTTTGAACCATTGCGAGCAGTTGAGAAACTCGACAGGATGGTCCATGCGTCTCATGCAAAAGTTCAAGGGCTTATTATTGCTGCCCATGGGTCTAGGGAAGCCATACAGCTTTCAAGTAGCAAAGATGGTGTTTTGTATGCGTCAGATATCGAAAAGAAGCACCCAAGAAAAAAAAGACGTCAGAATTGGCAAGAATTTACAACCAGTGTTCAAGGCAAGATATCACAAGGTATTTCTGAGAGTGATACTGACTATCAAATGAGAGTTAAGAGATCTTCACTCAGAGAGCACATACTTGAAAAGTTAACTCACGACATATTAGTACCCGGCTGCCCTTTGCTCTTAATTTCATGCAGCACGGGACTACCTGATGGTCCAGCACAAAAAATATCTAGACTCACTCAAGGAAGTGCAATCGGGCCAGCTAACAACACCTTTATACGGACCGTGTTCATATCCAAGGATCCTCAAACAAAGCTACCTATTTTTAATCCAGAATATGGAAATAAAGCGATGCCTGTTAAAGCGATGCAGTACAGTAATGGGATACCAGTGGATACCTAATTAATTGTGATAATTTCCGCTATACTTATTTCAGTACACCATGCCAGCAGAAGCACCTCAAACAGCATCACCAGAAAAAGAGCCAACAGCTACCCCAGAGCTGGACTTACTTTTTGAACAAGCAAAAAACTGTGAAGACTTGAGCTTTGTTGCTGAGCATCTTGCCCTGTACCCTAATTTTGTACTTAAAAAAATTGTTCAATTTCTCCAAACCGGCCCAGACAAAGAAAGACAGAGTGCAGTTATTAGTTTAATAAGTACACTTTTCTCAAATCTTGAGATACTACCTGATTTTGAAACGCTCATGCTCATCACAGAGCTTATGCTCCAATTAAAGACTATCGCCCCTTCACAGGCAAAGGCATTGTCATATATATTCATTAATTTTACTCAGAGTTTTAATTTTTCCGAGAAGCCGATACACCAGATTGCGCTGCTTGGCTCACACTACTACAACTTCTTTGAGATAGAGAAAAACAAATTTATAGTTCAAGAGCTTTCAAAGCGGTTGCAGACACAAAGTGAGTACAGAGATTTTATCTATTTTCTCTGCTCAATCCCAGACCTAAAGTACCTAACACAACTGGTTAATGAGCTTCCATTCCCCAGTAGCTTGCCTGTCGCTGACTACAATAAATTTATTGATATCTTTATTAGGAATTACAAGGATAGTGTTGCATATGCATTTGTTGAAAAAATGGCAGCCAGTGGTGTTGACTTAGGTCAGCACTTTGTTACTAGGCTCATTGAGGTATCACAGTTGGACACGGCTGTTACGTTTCTCAGTGAATACCCACACACTCTCTCGGCACTCGAGTTAGTAAAGATCATGAGAGCATATAATGAAGGGGATCTGTGTATTAATAGTGGATTGCTACGCACTAATCTTTTAGATCAGGCACAAGTGCTCTATAAAAGCGCTACGATTTCAAGTTTCGAAAGAAAAGAGCTCTACTCTGTTCTCTTACCCGACCTGAGTATGGAAGAAGTTAGAAATACTCTCACGCCCGATTGTACTGAGGATGATCTTTGTACATTTGCATCAACGTCGATACGTTCTGTATGTGAAGTAGAAAAATCACTATTTTTTTTGAATCAGCTAACAAACAAATCATACTTTATTGATGCGATCAGCTTACTGAGGAACTATGATGATCTTGTCACTTTTTCAGAAATTATTTCCTCAACAAATAGTGATGTGTCTAAAATAAGAAAGATGCTCCTAGAAAGCTATATTTCACTTTGCTGGAAGCAAATCAACTCACGGATAACTGGGCAAACTCCGGAGCAACTCAATGCTTTCTTTGCACATTTAGTTCCAAAGATTCCGTTCGAGTTACAGCTGTTTGCGGTGTCCGAGTTTATTTCGCAGTCATTCAAAGCACCGGAGGCACAGCTTTCAGGAAGTAATAAAGACCTCATCTTAGGAATGCTTCACAAAACAATACCTACAGCTGAAAACTTTAGCGAGCTTGTGACGATATTAGAGGGTTTTGTATTTTATGCCAGTGAAGATGCCCAATACTTTAAAACCTGGGACACTGAATTTTTACCCCTGATTACACAAGGCTGCTCAGCTGAAACGTCACTGAAGTTGCAGATACTTGCCAGGCACTTTGGCTGGGATGAAGTCATCAAAAAACTGGATGAGACAGCTCCGTTAAAGCCCACTCCAGATGAACTCACTGCAAACATACGAGAACTTGCACTACTTGGTGAACTACGCAACTACCGTGATATTTTTGACTTGCTTCATCCAGATGATTTTGTTAATGAGTACCTTCCAGTACTCTGCAGGTATGCTGATGATGCAGATATAGCGCTTATTCTCGAAACGTTTATTGGTTCAGACGAAGATAATCTAACGTTAATAATCAATGTCTGTATGTATTTTCATAAGTATGAGCTGCTCTATACATACTTTAAATCGCTTACTTTTTACTCTCAGCTCGATCTCGTTAGGATTGCACTAGAAAAAGACACGATTACTGTAATAGAACTTGATGCGCTGATTTATTTTTGTGAAGCAAACTCTCAAAGGCTAAGCGATTCACTCGACTCATCTGACTGGCTTCGCATAAATAGGGTTATGAAAAATCTTTCTTTACAAAAACAGGAGCAGATACAAACAGCACTCACAAAAACAAGAAGTGGATGGTTGTACCTCATTGCCGCCAGAATAGAAGATGGGGAAAAAGTTAGTACCGAGCAACTCTCAGAACAACAAAAAGAATTGCTCTATGCAATAGGCCTTGCAAATTTCACTGAAGAAAATTTTGCCTACTTACATCCAAACCATGGGTTTACTCTAGCAAGCGATGTACAAAATTCTTTGTTTTTTCAGTTACAAGCAAAGTGTGACGCAGTTATCGACCAGCTCCGAACTCGTCCTCATGAGATCCGTACTTTTCCTATCAATATCGAAACACTCGCCGAAGAATTTCAAAAACAAAATAAATACACACTCACTGATGTTGCAGTTGCACTGTACAAACAGAACCCAAATAACAAGGATTTTGAATGGACTAAGCTCAGAAAGTTAATTACAGTGCTGGGAAGTACTGTCGATCCATTTTCTGTTCACTATGCCTCACCAGCTATCTTGAATGAGAAGTATGCAGATCTCTTGCCAGAAGAGTACTTAGAGGTTATTAACGATCCTAATGTCCCGATACGGCAACTCTGCACTAGATGGGATGAGAACAAGTTCGCTCATACGAAGGTATTTGTATCTAATATAGAGAGGATACTTGCTCTTGGAAAAGCACCAGGCAAGGACAGATATCGTGCGGTTGAGCTCTTTTACTCAAACGGCATTGCAAATTTTGCTCGTTACCCACTTGAAGTACTTACCGATCTGATGGGGTCAGCTCAAAATCCCAAAAAAGTGGCACTCATCGTCGCAACTTCTGATCATAATGGTGCATTTTATCAAGACGAGTCGCTCATTAGAGATATGTCCGATCAGCTTGCAGCCAAAGGTATTGCATTGACAATATTTGAAGCGTTCCAACCACTTCGTACTATCAAACAGCTTGCGGAAACTACTACAATCACAGGTGAGAAAATACAAGGTCTTATTGTTATGGCACATGGTTCAACGGATGGATTTAATCTTTCCGATGCCCCTGGTGGCAAGGTGCTAGTGTCTCACCTTACAACTGGACATCCTACAAAGCCGAGTCGTCTCACTTGGCCAGAGTTTGCACAATCAGTTGAGGGGCAGATACAAAAGAAGCCTTGGGAACGTGGGCGTGCATTCCCAAACAGGATACGACGAGCAGCAAAACGCGAGCAACTACTTCAACATTTAACCAACGATATTTTAACCCATGCGTGCCCAGTACTCTACCTCTCCTGTAGTACTGGAGTTGAGAACGGCCCCAGTCAGATAACAAGCTTAAGAACTGGTGGGACAGCGATCGGGCCAAGTGCTGATAGCCACACTAAGAAAGTAACAATCACTGAGGACCCCGAATCTGGAGCGTTGAGTTTTTCTCCTCAGTATGCGAGTTCAAAACATGACGTAAAAACTATGGTCTACACAAATGGTACACTAATGAGTACTTAATAGTAATCAACTATGCCAACAGAAGCACTTCAAACAGCATCACCAGAAAAAGAGCCAACAGCTACCCCAGAGCTGGACTTACTTTTTGAACAAGCAAAAAACTGTGAAGACGTTAATTTTGTTGTTGAGCATCTAGAGGTAGATCCCAACTTTGTTTTTAAGTATATTCTTGATTTTCTTCGAACAAAACCTGATAGGAGAAGAAAAGCTGCCATGCTCAGCTTTTTAAGTGATATCCAAGAGAGTTCAAAATTCACTATGGACTTCACATCTATGCAGACAATGACCCAACTTATGATTGAGCTCAAGCTAACTGAAAAATCACGGGCCAAAAAACTTGCAACTGCTTGCATTGATTACGTAGACGGTCGGGTTTTCCCAACAATGCATATAAATCAGATCGCTCTGATCGGCTTGAATTACTTTTCCTTTTTCAGTCAGCAGGAAGTTGATTCTGTCACAAAGACACTTATTAAAGAACTGAAGGGGTCTAAAGTATTGTACATCCAACTGTTTGGCTTTCTTTCTGAGATGCGCGATGGTGAGTACATAGAGAAACTTATCACAGAGATACCACTGCCGACTTCACTCACAACTACTGAGTGTGTCGATATGCTCCACACTTTCATTGTGCACGATCAGTACTGGGCTGCGTTAAAGTTTGCAGAGAAGCTTGCAGCAACTGGTGTTGATTTATCACACGCTTTTGTTGATACGCTTATTGCAACTTTTCAGCTTAGCCAGCTGCTTGATTTTCTAGATTCACATCCGGTTACTCTTAGTGCCTCAAATCTAGCCGTCATTTTGCAAGCTCATAACGAAAGTAGAATTTATATTCGTTCCGAGCAGTACACCAGATATTTTGGGCCTGCGATTGAACGTACAAAAGGTCTCCACCTCACTGTGGCTGATAAAAAAAATTTATACTCTGCAATTTTCCCGCGGCAGGCAGCAGCGGATGCAATCCACGACCTACCATCTGATTGCACCAACGAAGACTATTCTAGTTTTGCATGCACTGCAATAAAATCCGGATGCGACTGCGCAGTTACCTTATTTTTTTTGAAGAGAATTACAGAGCAACAATATCTGAAACATGTGATAAGAACACTTTTCACCACGCAAGGACTCACGTATTTTTCAGAGCTACTTGCTGCACCAGTTGATGATAGTGGTGCATTAAGGAGTACGTTACTGCGACACTATGTCAGGCTTTGCTGGGAGAGAAACAATCCTATCTTACCAATAGAAAACCGCTTGCTCGGTATTGAGTTCTTACCCAATCTACTTATCACTATTCCTCAAGAGTTGCGGCTAACAGTACTAGCAGAATTTGTAACACAGTCATTTACAGCTGAGAAGCCACAGCTCTCAGACAGCATAAAAAGCATACTCTTACAAACACTCCGATCAGCACAGATTTACAAAGAAAACTTCGCAGAGAGTATCACACTCTTGGAGGGCCTTGTCTTTTACGCTCCAGACTACGCTCAAGAATTTGGATCATGGGAGGAGCGTATCTTTCCGCTCATTACTCCAGACTGCCCGGTAGAAGTACTCTTAAAACTACAACTGCTTGCCAATCACTTTGACTGGAAAGAGATTGCGCAAAAGATTCAAGGAAATGTATCTAAGCCACACACACAAAAAGAGCTTATTGAGCACACCCGTGAGCTAGCGCAACTTGGCCAACTGGACACCATCTTAGAACAGATACATACAATAACTCCGATGGAGTTTACTGCTGTAGTACTACCTGCACTTTGTCTGTATGCCAAAGACGGAGAGCTCTCACAAATACTCGATATTTTTCTGACTACGAATAAAGGCTCACTTTCTAAAATTTTCAGCGTCTGCAAGCGCTACGCTAAAAGCGAACTGCTGTACAAGCAGTATAGAGCACTTCCAGATAATCAGCTGTTAAACTTGCTGACTACTTCATTTAAGAAAGACACACTTACCTCACAGGAATTTGATGCACTTATCTTTTTTTGTGAAACACATGTACATAACAATATCCCATCGATCTCACCATCAGATTGGCTTAACTGTGCTAACGTTGTTAAAACACTCTCACCATCACAACAATCACAAGTACTCACTCGTTTCTCTAAAAATAGTGATGCAAAAATTCGTTTTATCGCAGCTCAAGTTGAATCTGGTGACATGCAAGCTGCAAATGCACTGTCATATGATGAAAAAAAGCAGGTGTATGCATTCGGTCAAGAATGCTTCACTGAACAACATTTTTCTCATCTTGTTCAAGAAGCTGATACGGTAACAGTTCAGGACGTTAAAGCAAGTTTCAGAAAGAAGCTTCGAGTGCGTCTTGCCAACATACTCAATATAATTCAAAAAAACCCTGAAAAACTGTCATCAGGTGAGGTAGACTTTGAAAAACTTGCTCAAGAATTCCAGACACAGAACACCCATACACTCACAGATGTTGCTATCGCAGCGTATGCACAACTCCCCGACAAACTGCTAGTTTGGGACCAACTGAGAGCTTTTGCCGATAATCTGGATGATCCAGTAGACCCCTTTGAGCTGCACTATGCCGCACCAAACGTACTGTTTGAAAAATATAAAACACTCTTACCCTTAAAGTACGTACAGCTTATCACTGACCCAGACATTCCTATTCGGAAGTTCTACACTTCCTGGATGGAAAACACTACTGCACCATTTAATTACACTTTAGAAAACCTATCGATGATTTGTGCTCTTGGTAACATGCCTTTTACAGAAAAGCATTGTGCTACTGAACTCTTTAATACATATCAGATAACTAACTTTGCACGCTATCCGTATAAGGTGCTCAAAGAGCAGCTTGAGTCTGCAACAAATCCCAAGCAAGTAGTCCTTGTAGTGACAACAATCGACACCAGTGGAGCCCTTAGTGATATGAAGAAGCATGTTCTGAGTATTTCTGAGCAGTTGCAGAGCCACGGATACTCACTTTCAATACTTGAAGTCTGTCATCCAACTCGTGCGCTCAAGACGCTCGCTGACATTACCCAAATGTCAGGTCATAAGATAGAAGGGGTCATTATTGCTGCACATGGATCTGCTACAGGTGTTGCACTCTCTACCGAACCAGGTGGAATTATTAAAGCAACTGACCTAGAGAGGAGACACCCACCAAAGTCAAAAGAACAGACGTGGCAAGAATTTGCACAAGAGATTGCAACCTTCGTTCCTAGAAATGCTGGTATAAAAGAGAAAGATCACCTGAAGGAAGTAGCGCACTCAGTACGTAGAGAGCGACACTTAGAATCTCTACAAAAAGTTCTCATTGACGCGTGTCCGACACTCTTTAGCTCATGCAGAACAGGATTGCCAGGAGGACCTGCTGAAAAAGTTAGCATGTTAACGGGTGGTGAAGCAGTTGGTCCAAATGAGAGCACATTCCTTCGTGAAGTCACAATCTCAGTTGATGAGCAAACACAAAGGCTGACGTTTGCACCAGAATATGGGTATGCTGAGCAGTCAACACCAGCAACACAGTACAGAAACGGGACAGCAGCGAGTACTTAATAAATCTCGTACGACTCAAGGAGTTTTTTGTTTCCCTCAACTTGGTAGGTAAGCAGGTCTTTGTACACACCTGGTCTTTGGGCAAGCTCCGCCGGAGTGCCATACTCTGAGATTGTTCCTTTATTAAGCACAATGATTTTTGCAACATTCTGAATTGTTGAGAAACGGTGCGCGATGATGATGACAAGCTTATTCTTCATCAGGTTTTCGAGCGCTTCCTGAACTTCTTTTTCTGATTGTGCATCAAGGCTACTGGTTGCTTCATCAAGGATGAGGATCGGTGCGTTCTTCAGTATTGCTCGCGCAATTTGGATACGCTGTTTTTGACCACCTGAGAGCCGTACGCCTCGCTCACCTACTTGGGCATCCAAGCCACCCGGGAGCTTCATAACAAAGTCATAGGCACGAGCAAGCTGTAGTGCAGACTCAATCTCCTTTTTTGTTGCTGATGGTGAACCATATGCAACGTTTTCGGCGATGCTTGCAGAGAATAATTCATTGTCTTGAAAGACAAGAGCAATGTTATTTCTGATTGTTGTTGCACTCAGTTCTGAGTACTCTTTTCCACCCATGAAAATTTTTCCGGTATCTTGAATGTAGAACTTGAGGAGTAAGTTAATAATTGTCGACTTCCCGGCACCACTGTGTCCAACAAGTGCAACACTTTCGCGCGCTCCGATTGTAAACGAGACAGAATCGAGCACCGCATTTGACTCTTCGTAACTAAATCCGACACTTTCGAATGCTAAAGTAGGATGCGAGAGTCGCTCAAGGGCCACCGGTTTTTTGTAGTTTTCTGAAGAGCGTAACCCCATGATCTCAAAAAATTCTTTCGAACCACTTTCTGCCATCTGAATCTGAGTCAGAATGTATGACATGGCAAACAGTGGCATCCGTGCCTGGTTCACGAGCTGCAAAATAAGCACCATCTCACCGATCGTCAACTTACCAGTGAACGTGTTGTAAAACACTAAAACGTTAATAATAAACAAAATAAGAATAAGCGACAAACCACGGAAGAAATCAAACAGATGGAATGCCTTACTCTGCGCTGCATAAATTGTGTTAATCTCATCTAAGTTTTTTGAGATTAAGGTAAACTCACTTTTTTCAGTAATAAAACTCTTCACGAGCTTTATGTTCGAGATAACTTCTTGTAATCTACCCCGCGTTGCATCTTCAATTTTGTTTTTCTTAACTTCTTCTTTTCCCCACTTTTGTGTTGAGTAATAACTGAGTGACAAGTAAATTGGGAAGAGAATAAAGGTGAAGACAGCAATTGGAATATCATAGTACGCCAAGATACCAACAGTTAAAATACTTTGCAAGAATGTTGGCACGATAAAGTTTGAAGCTGTATTGAGGAAGCCATAAATTGAAGAGATGCCTCGGTTTAGCTGATTGAGAATCTTACCAGAAACCTCTGTATCAAAATATGACTGCGGAAGCGTTAGAACTTTATCGTAGAACTTCTCTGTTAAAAACTTCCGCAACCGACCTTGAAAGTGATCCCCTAACCGCTCGGTGAGAACGTTGAATACTAAGTTCAGCAGGCTGACAACTAACGTTAAGGCTATAAGAAAAATAAGGTGCGAAAGATTCCCTTTGTTACCAGAAACATTTGCCATAATCTCATCGACTACGAACTTTGAGATAAGTGGTGTCGCAAGTGCTAGTAGTGACGTGACTATGATTAAGAACCCGATCAGTGTAACTAATGAGTGGAGCGGCTTAGAGATCTGTAGTATCTTAAAAATATTTTTCATACAAGTTTTTCTTTCATCCACGTTACAAATGTTGTAGGACAGGCCATCGTGGAGAGCCTACTTTGTTTCACCAGTGCAAAGTCAGCAAACTTTCCGCTCTGTTTTATCTCTGCTAATGTGACTTGTTTTTCTACTGGATAGCGCTCTTTGAAACCGACCTCAGCTACCCAACTCATACCGCGCTCATCATGCTCATCTTTATACGGCAGGCCGAGTACTTCCATACACCCAACAATTCTCTTTTCTTTTTGCGAGTGGTACACAAAGACGAGATCTCCTGGCTTCCACAGACGAATCACTGCCACAGCTTGATAACTGTGCACACCATCCCAGATGGTTTTTTTCTCTCGTTCTAGGTCTGAAATTGAGTATGTTTCTGGATCTGTCTTTGCAAGGAAGTAGTGCATGTACACTGCATAGTATACAGCACTGTAAAGAATTTTCTTACGTGGTATACTGATGGCTTGGTACTCACCGTATGAACATAGAACTTGAACTGCTTATCGTTTTTGGCATTATCGTGGTTGGTTTTTTAGTGCTTGATCTTGCGTACTTTAATAGAAAATCGCACGTTATTACCACTCGGTCTGCCCTCATTCAAACTGTTTTTTGGATTGCTATCTCACTTTTGTTTTCACTCCTCATTTTGCACTTTGAAGGTAGTGAAAAGTTTGCTGAGTTTATTAGTGCCTACGTTACCGAGAAGATGCTCTCTGTCGACAACTTATTTGTTATCTTACTTATCTTTAACTTTTTTAAGTTACCCGCACAGTACCATCATAAGGTACTCTTTTACGGCATTATCGGAGCAATTGTACTGAGAGGCCTTTTTATCGGTGCCGGGTCTCTGATCGTTGAACAGTTTCACTGGGTACTCTATATCTTTGGCGCAGTCCTCCTCTATACTGGTATGCAATTGTTCTCAGATAAGAAAGAAGAACATGTTGATTTCGAAGCAAATCCTGTCATTAAATTTGCAAAACGGTACCTTCCCTTTACAACTGACCCCCATGAAGGACGTTTTATTATTGAAAAATCTGGCAATAAATACTTCACTGTCCTTTTTCTCATCGTTCTGCTTATTGAGTCAACAGACGTAGTCTTCGCATTCGACTCCATACCTGCAGCTTTCTCGATTTCGCAAGATCCATTTATTATTTTCACTTCAAATATCTTCGCGGTACTCGGTCTGCGGGCACTCTTTTTCCTCATTGAGAGTGTCATCCAAAAGTTTCATCACTTACAAAAAGGGCTTGCAGCTATCCTTACCTTTATCGGTCTCAAGATGCTTGGTGGGCTTATTGGGGTTCACGTCTCGGCTCGCGTTTCATTAGTCGTTATCTTAATTACACTTGCCTTCTCATTCTGGCTTTCTATTGCTTTTCCAAAGAAGAGTGACTAGAATCGGTCGTATATGAGACCAACCCCTGAACGAACATCACTTACAACAGAACTTTTTGAATCACTCAAAAAGAATGCTTTGAAAAAAGCTGAAGCTGGTGAAGCTGAAGTAAATCGACCCATTGCACAAGAGTTTTTTAATGAAGCAAGTACAGATACCTTTGTTGCACTCTTTGAAGCTTGGAACGAAGCTCGAACACAACAAGAAGAAGCAGACGGTGTGCTACGCAGTGCGCTTCAGGAACGCCCGATGACGAAGCACGACAAAGCGACACTCATGAAGACACTGCTCCTTACTGTGTATGCAGTTCCCGCACATGAACTTGTCGCGCCACAGAATAGGCGAGTACTTGAGCTAAACCGAATACCCATTCAGGAGGAAAACAGAGACGCTGAACTGGCAGTAATCACAGCGTTTACTCAGCAAGTTGCGGCACTACAAACCGAGCACAGTGAGTCCTTCATAGGGAGTGATAACAAGAACAACGTCTGTGCACACTTTTTATATACACTCTACGCTGGTGATCCGCGGAACCGTCAGGCATGTCTTGAACTAGAGCAACAAGCAGGAGAGATAGGCATACTCCTTGCTGCCTTCCGTTCAGTTACAGAAAAGCATGTGCTGGCTGACACACAAAAAGTTATTGATGCACAAAGGAACGAAAAACTGCTTGTTATTCCAACCCCAACATTTATTTACCGTGAGCTCTACGCTGAAGCGCTCCGTAGCACTGCTACTCAAACAGCGTAAGTGCGTACATACTTACTACCCCCAAAATAAAGGGAATGACGTGCAAGAGTGCAGCCTTGGTTGAGGTTTCTTTTTGTAGTTCTGGCAGTAGGTCAGTTGCACCGATGTAGAGGAATCCACCGGCTGCTAGTGGCAGTAAGTATGCTGAGAATGCAGCAGTTTCACCAGCAAGTAAAAAGCCGACAACGCCACCGAGCACTGCAATAGAAGCACTCAAAAAATTCCAAGTTAATGCAGAACGAGTACTAAAGCCAGATTTTAATAACACCATAAAATCACCGAGTTCTTGTGGTATTTCGTGCATGATGATTGCCAGTGTTGCTGCGACTCCCACTTCAAATGAAAGCGAGTACGCTGCAGCAATCGTTAAACCGTCTATAAAATTATGCAGTCCATCACCGATCAAACTCATCGTTCCAAATGAGTGAACACGACACGTTGTGTCGTGGCAGTGCCGCCAGTGCACAACTCTCTCAAGCATGAAGAAGAGTGAAAATGCTGCCACCATGAGCATCAACGAGAGGTCTGGTTTAAGCAGCACTAAAGACTCTGGTAGCAAGTGCAAGAATGCGCCACCAATCAAGGTGCCAGCTGCAAATGCGACCATATACATCATGTACGCATCAAGTGTTTTTCTCTTGATACCCAAAGTCAGTGCACCAATAAATGAAAGAGAGCTCACAACGGCAACACTAATTAAGATAGAAATAAGTTCAGACATTTCTGTAGTATACGGGGTCAACACTTTAAATGCAACAGAGTTGCTTAATGAACATGAGCATGCGACTCCGTTATTTTCCGTAACTTCGCATATGGAATCTTTACAGCAACCAAAGCAGCAATAAAGGTTGTTAACGGAACAGCAGCCACAAGACCAATCGACCCTACAATCGTCCGCACAACTTCTTCTGCAAGTGCTTCACTATTAAGAATTACCCACACCGGTGTAGAAGAGTTCAACATGAATAAGAGAAAAAGCGGCAGATTTGCACCCGCATATGCTAAGGCGAGTGTATTCACAAGTGAAGCCACATGTTCTTTCCCTACCGAAAGACCTCGGGCATATAACTCAGCAAAGTCACTCTTTTCCTGAGCTGCTTTTAGCTGAAACACCACGGCTACCTGCGAGACAACGATATCATCAATAACACCCAGTGCGCCGAGAATAATGCCCCCTATTAAGATCCCTTGCAAGTTGATGTGTGCAGTTGAACCAAACTGCAGAAACAACGCTTCTTCACTTCCAAGACCCACAAAGTGTCCTAGTTTGACACTCCACAAGGTGAGGAGTGCAACCAGTGCCAAAACTGCATAGAGCGAAAGCAAAGAGATATGTGTCTTTACCGAGAATCCATGTGAAAGATAGAGCGTTATAGTGCCAATTACTACTGCGCCGAGGACACTGATCAGTAATGGATTTTCACCCTGTAAGATGTGTGGCACGATAAACCCGAGTAACACCCACAGACTGAGTATCATGCCCGCGAACGCTGACATGCCTTGCCACCTTCCTACCACAAAAACCACAGCTACCAGCCCACCTAAGAGCCACCATAACACTGGGATTCGATAGATATCAGAGATAGCATACTGTGCCGAGCCATCAAAAGCAGTTTGTGCTACTACAATTACTGTACTACCTTTTTTTAGACGCTGTGTCGCAGAAATTGGCTGTACATCAGAACCGAACTGAATGGTGAAGTTTTCAGTACTGCGAACTTTTTCAACTTGAACTGTCTGTACATATTGATCAAGTTCTTGTACGTGTTTCTCTTGTAAAACTGCTTGCACTGTACCAACAAAGTACGTAGGTGGTTTCTGTTGACTCAACTCTGCGGCTCGTATGTGCTGTGGATTTATGAACGCATGACTACTTATCCACACGGTGAGGAGTATGCCGTACAATAGGGATGATCGTGTCAAATGCATCCCTACAGTGTACCATGTCATTTATTTTTAGAGCCAGTTTATTTCTCCGCGCACACCTCATACTTGTGGGCATTATTGTTCTGGCAACCTCACTGAGAGTAGTTGCGCTGCCTACACACACAATTCTTTTTAGTGATGCAGGCCATGATCTGCTCAGAGCCGAAGCTGCCTACAACACCCATCAGCTGCCACTGACTGGCATCGCATCGAGCAGACCCTATCTGCACCAAGGGCCACTCAGCACCTGGATCTCGATGGCTGTCATTGCAGTATTTGGCACAGACACGCTTGCACAATCACTCACCTTTGTTTTTATTAGTATCGGTGCCGTTGTGGCGATCTATGAGCTGACCGTCACGCAGCTGGATCGCTGGACAGCATACACTGGAGCTGCACTTTTAAGTGTGTTTCCCCTAGCGGTTACGCATGCCCGTATGCCGTATCACACAACACTTATTCCACTTGCTACGGTGTTTTTTATCTGGGCAGTGACACACTTCACACAAAAGCAAACCATGAAAACAGTTTTTTATCTGTTACTGGCAAGCCTCATGCTGGTTGGCACAGAGCTATCAAACACACCACTGCTCATCTTGGTGGGTTTACCCTATCTAAGAAAATATGCACCACACCATTTTTCGGCTTTTTCTGTTACCACTTTGCCAGAAAAAATCATTACAAATCTATTCAATACACCGCAAACACTTCTGACACTCCACTCATATACCGCTCGAATCTTTGCTCCAAATTATTCTTGGTTTGCGTTAGTGCCATACGCCACGATAGTTGGAGTACTCGGTATGACACTCTACAAACAAAAAAAACTACCGCTCGTTATTACAGTCACCTTACTAACCGGACTCATACTTATTGCCGCCTACTGCGCGAATGGAGAAGTTTCTGAAGCCTACATTCCACCATTTTTTATAATTTTTGCGCTTTTGTTTGCGTATGCACTGCGGCTACTGTCTACAAAGAAAACCAAAAGAATCATCACCACAGCAGTCGTCTGTTACTGTCTCTTTGCAGCATATTCAGGTCTTCAAAATAATTTTTACACAGGCAGTGGAACGAACGCATACATGACAACCGGCGAGCTAACAGAGATTGCTCACACACTTGCTGTTTTTACTGAAGGCGAGCCGTATCAGTTGCAAACACTTTCTGGAATTGAAAAACGTCAAGCAAGTTACTTCGATAATCTGCGCTGGATACAAACTGCCAAGAATCTTCCACAGGCAGGTGAGACAGGTAGTATTTTCTACCTTGTACCACTTTCAGAGAGAGAACCAAAGAATGCACTTCTCTTACAAACATTTTCGACACAAAAGCTTTATACTGTAACGAGTCAGCTATGAAGTCTCAACAAAAACTTGTGCTAGTTATATTGTTTCTCCTGTTTGGGGGTATTTGTCTGTACACGGGTAGCAAGCTACCATCCTGGTTTACAACACAACTACACTCACCGTTTGTTAAATCAGAGACACCAGACCCACGACTCCTTGATGCATACACCATTCCTGCACTCAGAGAAACTGCTATCACCGCTTCACCCATTACACTTGGTGCAGTTCTCACCGCTCCCCAAACACTCAAGACGAACCTCTTTTACTTTTCTCCCCTGCACAAAAAAATGTCAGGGCAGATTATCTTTCCTGAAGTCATAACTGCAGATACGCCAGTGATTGTGTTGGTACGAGGCTACGTTCCACACGAGATTTTTGAATCAGGCATCGGGACACGGCCAGCTGCTACAGTTTTTGCTCAAAATGGATACATTACCATCGCGCCAGATTTTTTTGGCTACGGCGAGAGTGACCCCGAACCAGAAGATACTTGGCAGGCACGTTTTGAAAAGCCACTCATTGTTCTTGAGCTGATACAGAGTATTTCAGAGTACGGGATTCCTGTAGATGCAGCAGGTACCCTGCATAAAACAGATCGAGTTGGCATCTGGGCACACAGCAACGGTGGGCAGATTGCCCTCAGTGCACTCACCACTACAAAAAAGCAGATTCCCACTACGCTCTGGGCTCCTGTCACTGCACCATTCCCCTACTCAATTCTCTTTTTCAGCGATGAGGATGCTGACGAAGGGCACGCGGCACGGCTGTGGGTAAACCAGCTAGAAAAGAAGTACGACGTCAGAAAGTTCTCATTTACGAACTACCTTGAGTGGCTGCAAGGGCCGCTTCAGATTCATCACGGTGATGCTGACGAAGCTGCTCTAAAGACGTGGAGTGATGAGTTTGTGCAAAAGATACAGAAACAAAATAAAGGAAGAGAAAACCCAGTCGACGTCACTTACTACACCTACCCAGGTGCAGATCATAACGTAACTCCAAAACAGAACTGGAACACTGCCATCACTCGTGATCTACAATTTTTTGAAAAGAACATCAAATGAAAAAAGAAGCACTCCTCGTAGCTGTCATACTCTGTGTTGCTGCTTTTTTACGGTTGCAGGGGCTGAGTGAGTCGTATCAGTTTCTTGGTGACCAAGGCAGAGACGCACTGGTGTTCAAGTCGTTACTTTCCTTTACGAAAGTGCAACTAACCGGACCTACTATGTCAAGTGGTGGTTTCCACTTGGGGCCATTTTACTACTACTTTACAGCACCGAGTCTCTATTTTTCTCACTTTGACCCAGTTGGCCCAGCCTACTTTCATGCGCTACTGGGTATTCTGACGGTGCTGGGACTCTATCTGTGTGCACGAAAGTTCTTTGGCACAACAGCGGCAGCTATCACTGCAGCCGGGGCTGCACTTGACCCGTCACTGGTGAACGCCAGCCGATTTGCCTGGAATCCAAACAGTGTGCCCTTGTTTACCACCCTCTACCTCTTCGCCTATTTACAGTACCGAAAAACACATCTGAAAAAGTGGCTCGCTGTTGCAGCTGCGCTCATTGGTATTCTTGGTCAGTTGCACTACGTTACCCTTGTAGCAACGCTTCCTATCATTTTTGAGTGGTACACGCTCTACAAAAAATCACGATCGTCACTATTGTACCTTATACTGCTACTGACACCAGCTGCACTTACCACACTTCCCATTTGGTACTCAGTTTTAAGGTCAGGCAGTGCGGCACTGGTTGCATCGCTCGGAAGCTCTGGGGCAACAGCTCGGGTGCATACACACTATCTGCTCTTTTTATTTCCAATTTTTTATCTTGCCGTGGGATACTACATGCGACAAGCACTTAAACAGTTCCCTGACTCTCAGATTACGCTCTGGGCAGCACTCGGTGCAGCAGCCTGTATACTAGCGGCAAAGACAGTCAATCTACCCGCACTTCCAGAGTCACAACTACCAGCAACTAGAGGGCTTGTGGTTGAGCAGATTATCAATTCGTCAGGTGGTGAGCCGTTT
>CAYMVN010000008.1:0-11499 GCA_964394125.1 uncultured Pseudomonadales bacterium
GGAAAAAGTCGACTCTTGCCAGATCGTCACAGCAGAGAACTGCAAATGTCTTGAGGGCTAACTCCTGAATTTTTTTCGTTTGAGTAGCCGTAAGCTCTGCAGGAATCTGCGTTTTGGCACCATTCTCGTCAATGTACTTGGCTTCATACGAGTAGAAGTCGTGCTGAGGGATAACTTCACCAAGCACCGAGGCGCGCGGCTCTTCTCCAGGAAAACCACCGAGAACTGCACACTCTATCTCGCGGCACTCGATGTACTCTTCAAGAAGAATCTTTGTATCGAACGAGAACGCCTGAGCGATAGCTTCTGTAAACTCGCTCTCAGTACGCACCTTACAAACTCCGACAGATGAGCCCATATTGGCTGGTTTAACAAAGAGTGGCAAACCGAGCTCAGCGACTGCCGTCTCAAAGTCTGGGATGGTATTTTTCTTGATTGTCAGGAACTTTCCAATGGGCAGCCCACCATCTCTGAGAAGCCGCTTCATCACATCTTTATCCATGCCCACTGCAGAGCCGAGGACTCCAGCACCCACAAATGGAATATTGGCTAGCGTCAGCAAACCTTGGATAGTCCCATCTTCGCCCATTGGCCCATGCACAATAGGAAAGATCACATCTACCTGAAGAGGAGGGGATTGCAGTGCTCCCGACTTGGAGGCTGTCATCAGCACGCCATTACTAGCAGGAGCAACACTCACAGGAGAAAGCGCGTGCGCATTAAGAGAAATCAATTTTGGATTGGTTTCATTAAGTAAATAGATTGCTTTATCAGCCAAATGCCATTTACCTTTTCTATCTATCCCAATCAGTACTGGTTCGTATCTATCCACATTCAATGCAGCAATGATATTTTTGGCTGACTGCAGGGAAACCTCGTGTTCTTCAGATTGTCCTCCAAAAAGAATTCCCACCCGGATTTTATTCTGCATCACGTTCCTTTTTTAGATTAATGCTGCTTACTGTACCACGAAAGGAAAAAAAATAGTTACGTCATCCCACTACTATAAAATATCACCTTCACCTTGTAAGTAATACAATGGCTTGGTTTCTTTTTTCTTCACTACTGGAGTTGGTTCATCTGGCTCTTCTGCAAGATCACGTAACCACTGGAATAGAGCCGGGACGCTAAATCTCGAACCTTTTTTCCGCACATGTTCTAATATTTCTCCCTCTAACTGTTCTCTTTCTAACATACAACTTCTTTCTTTTTTAAAATTAAGCCAACCAGGAATTATACACCTAGCTACAAAATAGAGCCCGCACAGCACGTTTGGAATAGAAAACTACTTCAAAAATAAAGTATATGGTGCCCGGGAGAGGACTTGAACCTCCACACCTTTCGGCATACGCACCTCAAGCGTACGTGTATACCATTTCACCACCCGGGCATGAACCACTATTATACAATATGTGTGCCGAAAAGAGGACTCGAACCTCCAAGGGGTTGCCCCCACACGCTCCTGAAGCGTGCGCGTCTACCAATTCCGCCATTTCGGCAAGTAAGGTGATATTGTACTGCAAAAAAATATAAAGTTACAGAGAAAGATTACGAGAATTTCTGTTTAAACGCTTCGACGATGATCTGACTTGATTGCGGCACTGTTAAAGCAGTAGTATTTATTGTTATATCAAATACATTTCTGTGTCGAGAACTTTTTTTGAAGTACTGACGAGTGAACTCATTTCGCTCTTCTTCTACTTTTGCGATAACTTCTTTTGCTTTACTCTCAGAAAGACCTTCAAAGTGCATCGCGCGCTGCACACGGGTTTCGTAAGGGGCAGTGATACTGACGTGCAAGCCCTTCGCAAACGGCGTTATAAAGTTTGATCCACGGCCCAAGATAACGCACTTTCCCTTGTGCGCATAACTTAAAATTACTTTTACTAGCTCGGCAATGTAGGTTTCTTCATCTATGTACTCAAGATTCACCAGTGACTGAACAATATCTTCGATTCGCGATCTACTTTTTTCATCAATTTCTTGAATAATTGCTCTCCGACGCTTAGTGGAGCGAGCAATCTCATCTACAATCTGCTCGTCAACGAACTCGAAGCCAAGCTTCTGAGCAACCAACTGAGCAATTGGCGCACCACCACTACCAGGCTCTCGTGCAACAGTAATAAAAGGGTGAATGAATGATTCTTCGGTTAAGCCAAATTTTTCACGCAGGTACTCTCGTAAGTTCCCCCAGTGCAGTGCTTTGTTAACCATTTCGTAGTATCGTACCGACATCTTACTCAAAGATTGTAGCACTGGAATATGAGAATGAAAGTAGAGTTTTTTCAGGTATAATACCTACATACGTGCACCCATAGCTCAATTGGATAGAGCGTTTGTCTTCGGAACAAAAGGTTGGGGGTTCGATTCCCTCTGGGTGCACACACGCATATAATGTTTAAACCTAGATACCACTCAGAAGACGAACCAGCTCGCCCACATACGTTTAAAGAAGTTCTTGCCATTGGAGCCATTCCAGTACTTGTTCTTGCGGGAATCATTGAATACTCCCTGTACACAATTGATGTTGAACTACAACAGTACGTCAATGCGCTTGCGATTGAGGTTCTTAGTTTTGGGGCGATTGACGCACAAACAGACTCCGCACAGTCGCACTTGGTAGCCGCTCCGCATGAGACAGAAAACGATCTTCCGCTCAAAGCGAATATGCTCGTCACGGTTCCTCGGGAGGCAGTACTTGGCTCGACTGGCGAGTGCGCTGATCTTCTGCAGCAGCCTACCTTTAGTGGAGTCACTGATGAGCATGGCAAGCTGCATAATCAGACATGCACGGTGACACTGCACTGGTAGTTGTTTTTCAGTTCATTTTCCTGTTAGTATTACAGGGTGCACATTTCCCAACTAAAATCATACTGTAAAAAAGGTATCAATTTTTTCCTCTCACACCCAGTGAAGCTTGTTCTCAGCGCTTCTGGTGTCTTTTTTTTGCTGCTCACGACAACCGTTTTAGCTCGTCAAACGACACTTGATGGAGCATGGGCACGCGCCGCTTCTGGTACACTCCTGGGAAATTTAGTAGCTTCAACAATGAACTTTCCTGTAGGAACTACGACTGTTCGCTGCCAAGATGGTGGAAAAATTAACTTTATACGAACAAAAATTGGCAAAACGAACGATCCCTATTCTGGTTCTATCATCTGCGACCAGCCCAGCTCAACCCCTGCACCAACACCGACTCCAACCGCGACTCCTGTTCCAACAGTAGCCCCAACTCCGGGCACATCTCCAACACCAACGCCAACAACCGGCAGCGGCATTACCTATTGTAGTGATGCTGATCCTGCGAAACATGACTATATGCGTTGGCACAGTGCCTTTGATACAGCACGAAACTGTTACTACGACCACGAGCACGGCGATAATCCAGCTGAACTCGATGGCATTTTTGGCCAACTTGGAAGTATCTACGGTTCAGCATCCATGCCACTGCATATTGGATGGCACACCAGTGAAAACGAGAACAAGATGAACGTGATGACAACCACAAATGGCGTCACCTACGATCTTGGCAAGCATGGTGGTATGAAGGTTAGCACGTATGCAAATATTCCTAATCCTTGTCAACAAGATGCCTATTCATGGGTAAAGAATGACTCAAGATTCAACGCACGTCCACTCAGTTGTGTTACCGACATTCGAATTTTGCACCACTGGAAAGGCGATGCTGACTTCGGTTCACGCTTCCACTCAGTGTGGCGTGAAATGCGCGTCTGTGCACCAAAAGGTGATGGCACAGCAGATCAAACCAAGTGTGGTATCGTTCGCTCTGGCGGTTGGTCAGACTATGGTGTGTTCCACTGTCCATACAAGAGTGACAAGTGCCCACTTCCAGGAATTGATCCTGTAGAGCTATCAGCCAGTTATGATCTTAACCTCGACCCATACCGAGCAATTGATAATCAGCAACTTGGTAACTCATTCTTAAACAACGCTTCTCCATGGGCGATGGGAAAGACAGCTGCTTGGGGTGGCAGTGACAACAAAGGTGTTATCACCAGTTGTAATCCATTTAGTAGTCACAGTTGGTGTAAAAATACGGTGACGTCACACAAGTTCTTTGTGTACGATATTCCGTTTGCACTTGATAAGAACAAGCTGCTTGCTCCACTCAATGGACAAGACATGGCAAGTAGATACCGTGAGTCTCTTACGCTTATCTGCCCAGACGGAACCTGTCGCTTTAACAATACTGAGTTCAGTTTGTTTGAAGCAATCTCTGCAACACCAGATTCTCTCGATGCTACAGATGGCAAAACTGATGGCCTCGTTACCTATTCTGGTTGGACAGATCGGTATGGAAAGATCGTTACCGGTTGTACCACCGCAGGACTTGACTGTGTGCCACTACGCTACGAGCACGTGCCAGTTGGTTATGCTGTATGGAGTAGTCAGCCAGGCATTTCAGGCGCTGAGCTACCTAGAAAGAACCATGATGTCTTACAAGAGGGTATCTGGCCGATCAACCCAGCACGCAACTAATTTGGCACAAAAAACAGCTATTAGATCATCTGTGCCGCTTGAGGTATAATACACTCTCAGTGAGAGCCAGTAGCTCAGTCGGTTAGAGCGTTTGCCTCTTAAGCAAAATGTCGTGGGTTCGAATCCCACCTGGCTCACATTTTGATAATCAAGAATCTCACATAAAATATCTAGAAAGGATATCCTTTTAATCCCTGAAGGCCTTTGAGAACGGCGATTTCTCCCATGATGGGGTAGGCATGCCCAGAGATGAGGTTTGCGATAAAATCGTAGGTTTTTTTGGGTGGCATGTTGAAAGCCGACATGTCGACGTCTTTTTGGAGCTCTTCGTCGCTGAGGGTTGCTACATATTTTTCAGTTTCGGCAAAGACGGCTTTGGCGTATTGTCTAAATGTATCTACATCTAGTTTTACTTCTCTGAGCCATTTTGGGTAGGCAACTTGCCATTCCATGGGGTGAAGTTCGGAAGCTCCAGTTTTGTCTTTGAATGTGGTCTCGAAAAGTGGTTTGTCTGTATTGAGAAAACCATGGACAAACATATCTTCGGAAAATACCAAGTGGGCATAGGTTCCGGCAATCGGGTTGGCGGTTCCAGCTGGCTGAAAATGAGCTATTTCGTTGGTTACCCCATCCATGGTTTGCTCTAGAGTAGAGTGAGCAGCTTTAAGTTGGGTCACGAGAATTTGGTTTGCGAGTGTATTCATGGTGCTATATTGTCACATTTTTTTAGAACTTACCAGCTATCAGATTGGTCAAGAACGTACGGGGCCGTTCGCAACTCATTCTCTCCAGAGAAAGATGACTAGCTTCTCTCACTCTTTCTATTTAGTTACGCAGATAAAATACACTCACTAAACTCCCTCAGCAGAGTGGTGAGGATCTCAGCTGGTGGCAGAGAGATACGGGCCAGTTCTTCTGCGCGCTCGAATGCATCCTCGGCGTCTGTCCAATATATAAATTTGATGGTTTCTTCAGAGTTAGGTCGTGAACCCGCGATGTACAACTCTGGCACCGGTGTTAAATCATTAACATCCACGAGCAAAATAAAGTACCCGTCTTCTTCGTATACTCTTTGTTGCATTGGACCCTCAAGATCAAAGATGCGTGGCTGAGAGTCACTAGTAATTTGTTCAGGTCGTGTCATAGTTACTTTCCATTAGGCTCACGTTCCAAGTGCCCCCAGTGTATAAGACACAGCACACAATTACAATCACTCGCTTGTGCTATACAATAGGGGCACAGGAAACTAAAAAAATGCAGTATAAACTTCTTGCACTTGATATTGATGGCACGCTTGTGCCTGAACACACTGATGAGCTTTCTGAATCTGTAAAGACTGCCATACAGTCAGTACAAGACAAAATTACTATTGCCAATCACTGGAGTGATCCTTCGCTCGCCGTGATCCTCGTTTCGCACAAAGATGCGTCAAAAGGGGGAGGGCTTCGTGCTCTGCAGCGAATTCTGGGTATCAGCCCAAGTGAAACAATTGCCGTTGGTGATGGAGCCAGTGACGTGTCGATGATGGCGTATGCAGCGGTTAAAGTTGCCATGGGAAATGCTGAAGAGCCACTCAAAAAAGTTGCCACACACATCGTTGCACCCGTTTCAGAAGACGGGGTAGTAGAAGTTATACAACGATTCATCAGAGAACAAGCAGAGAGGGAAGATGCCAAAAACGATTACACTGTGTAGCTCAATGCAGTTTAAGACTGAAATTATACTCGTGAAAAAGCAGCTTGAGGCTCTCGGGCACACCGTCTTAACCCCAGAGCTTTCTGAGAAGTCGGAAGAGTACGTGCTCTTATCACCAGATGAACAGAAGAATGCTAAACGCGCCTTTATTCAGAATCACTTTAATAGAATTGCTGCAGCCGACGCGATTCTTGTCCTGAACTATAAAAAGAAGGGTGTTGACGGCTATATTGGCTCAAATACGCTTATGGAGATCGGCGTGGCGTGTTATCTTGGCAAAGAGATATATCTCATACAGACACCCGGCGAACAAGGCTGCCGAGAAGAAGTACTGGCAGTTATGACTGGGGTTTTTAGCTTGTAAAAGACGTAAATTTGTTGATTTGAATGCGTATTTGTGGTATAATAGATGTGTATGTCAAAGTCTATTGAATCAAGTTCAACAAATTCTTTTGTGCCAACGAGTCGTCCAGAGGGTGCTGCAGCATTTGCTGAAACTGCACGTGTATACGAAGCAAGAAATGGCACACCATTCCCCATGACGCATGAACAGGAGGTTAAAGCACAAGAAAACGCAATTGCTTATTACATTTTTGCAGAGATGACAGATGCTAGATACCCAGGTACCGTCCAAGACTTTCTACAAGAAGAGTTTGGAGAAGATGCAACCACTTTCAACCCTGCTGCAATTGCCCTAGCAGAATCGCTACTGAAAAAGTAATCCTCAAAAATCATCTTTCTACTACGCTTTATTTGCTTTTTAGGCAGTATAGGTATAGTATAGTGACCCACGTGCAGTAGTACGACAAATGAAGGAGTACGCATGCGACAGATAGAACAAGGATTTTCAAGTGAAAAGGGCTCTGCGCTCATGTACTGGGTGCTAGTTTATGGAGGCAGCTTTGTGATTGCTGTACTTGCAGTTCAGTCACTGTTTATTTATCTAGATCCTATCACAATGGGTGCAGTTGTTTCAGAATTAAAAGATACAGCCATTAATTCAGCAAAAACAATCACCGTTGGTTCTGAAAGTTCATTCAGCCCCCAAACACAGGCAGAAGGCCCAGTATTCCAGCTACCACCGGACGGCTCAATCGCATTGCTGCCACCGAACACATTTACGCTCCAAGCCATCAATAATCATCCCACAGCGTGCGACGGCTTCAGCCCAGATGCTTCGTTTACTGGAATGGTCTTAAACGGGACTGCATACAATGGTGATTGTGTAGCAACTGTAGAAAATGCTCCAGTTCGCCAGATACAACAACCAGAAGCACAAGCCCCACAAGTGCAGCAAGCTCCAGTGGCTCGGCAAGAAGTACTACAACAAAACAGACGCCCCACAGCAGCAGACATCACGCGATTTCTTGATGGACGTGGCATCCCTGCCGATGCGATTGTTACGGTAGAGGTTGATCCCCAGTTATTTGGTGGGTTTTCAAATTGTGCAGATCCTGAAAAGACTACTCCCTACCAGGTCTCTGGAAAAGCACAGGGACTCCTTGGCAACGGTTCTCGAACACTGGTATTTGTGGAAGGCAACTCTGCAGGTGCATGTAAATTAGCACCAATTGACCCTCGGGCAGTACTCACAATCAATGGTGCACCAATCTTTAACTAGTGCGCTGCCACCTATTGTAGAAAAGCACTCCTACAAGTAGAGCCAAGAAACTGACTCCAGTACTGAGGTACGAGGCACGGGACCAGTAGTCGACACACTCGGAGATTCCCAGTAGATACCCCAGGTGATGTATCTCATCAAGAATGAGCCCCAACCCAATTCCATACCCAAGTCGCGCATACTTTCGTGGTAAAAAGTAGGTAACAAGCACCAGGCAAAAACCAGTGTAGATGTGATGCCACGAGTCTGTTTTTTGAGCAGACATAAAAGCTGTATTCCAAGCAAAAAAGAGAGCAATCTTAGTTACTGCAATGGTAACAGCAGCGTAGAGAAGTATATTCATCGGCTACTTATTTGTAATTTTGAGTGCTGTTAGGAGTGCCAGGCCAGCAATCAGTGAAAAAACTAAGCTCAGTTGTGTATTATTTGGGAAGATATACAGATCCATAAACCCCCAGGTACCACGCCACACCATAACTGCAGCTATATCAAGTGCAAGCGTGTACACCAATGACTCTGAGTCATTTTTTCTTCTAAAGAATCGGTGAAACAGTAAAGACATACTCGTAGTATAAATCATTCAGAAAGCTCAAACTACTGCAAGTATCTGCCACACTTGTTGCCCATTTGGAGCAGTTACCGTGACCTGTTCACCAGCTTTCTTCCCGGTCAAGGCTGTACCGAGCGGGCTTTGCAGCGAGAGTTTTCCGGCGCGAAGATCTGATTCGTGTTGACTCACAAGGGTATAGGTCATAGTCTCGGTTGTATTTGTAATCGTGACGGTACTGCCAAAACCGACACCCACCTGTGTGCTACTTTTTTTAGCTACAAAACTACTGGCGAGCAACCGCTTCACTTCTCCGAGCTGCCGACGCAAGTTCCCCAGCTCCATCTTAGCGTACTTATATGCGCCGTTCTCAGATAGATCACCTTGTTCTCGGGCTTCTTGCAACCGAGTAATTGTGCTGATAATTTCAGTGTCAAGGAACTTTTTTTTAGCTTCAAGTTCAGAAAATTTTTCGTGCGTTAACGGAATTGTTGGAGCTGGTTTCATGGGTTACGTGCTAGAAGTAGCCCGCTTTTCTTGAATTATATGCCAGATTGCAGGCAGAACAGAAACCAGCACAATCACGCCGACAATTGGAAGGAGATAGTGGTCCACTTTTTCCGCAGGAATCATACTACCGAGGAAGTAACCGCCTAACGTCATACTAAATGTCCAGAGGAAACCTCCAACGATGTTATAACTTATAAACGTGTCGTAGTGCATGTTTGCCATACCTGCCACAATTGGAGCAAAGGTGCGAACTGCAGGCACAAAACGGGCAAGAATGATCGTCTTTTTGCCGTGTTTATCGTAAAACTTCTCGGCATTCAGCAAGTGATTCTTATTAAAGAAGAACGAGTCTTCTTTGGTGAATAACTTACGACCATAGTGATGTCCGAACCAGTACCCAACTGAGTCACCTAAGACAGCTGCTATAAAACTGGCTATAGCAAGAATATAAATATTCATGAAGCCTTGACTGGCTAGTACACCTGCGGTAAAAAGCAAGCTGTCACCAGGCAAGAAAAAGCCAAAAAAGAGCCCTGATTCAGCAAATACAATTGCTATAACTGCAACAGTTGCCAACGGTCCAAATGAGCGAATGATTTCAAGTAAATCAAAATGCATTGCGCTAGTATACTTGAATGTTCACTTGACACACAAGTAGAGCTTTAAGTACTAGAGCGTAATGCGGTCGAGTGCTCGTCGTACGGCTTGGTACTGGCGAGTGGGGGCACCTGTTTGGTCAAAGAAACTAAAACCAGCGAATGGGCCGGGTGAGCCTTTCAAAACAAACGGTGTAACAGCTTTAATGCGCGGATCAGACCAGATATACCTCAGTGCATACTCATAGTACGAAGTGAGCACTTGCCTGGTATAGCGGCTTTCTTCCCAGCCAGTTTCGGTAATGTACACCGGGAGATCGGTAATACCACGTTCTGCCAAGAACGCCAACTCATATTGATACCCCCGCAGTGAGTTCTTGCCCGTGCGCTGGGGAGCTGCAGAGAAGCCAGGATTCGGATACGAGTGTGAGTTCCAGCCATCAACTGAGTTGAATACCTCTGGATTCGCGGTGATGACGGCAGTCAGGTACGAGAATGCTTCTCTGGTGGCACTTCCCGATGGGGCAGCGAGATCGAGAGCAGCCGGCAAGACAACAAAGTTTTTGTCTTCCGTGTGCGCCCAGTCGGCTGAAAACTGCAACACATCGGCATACTCAGCGGGGTTAATACTGCCACCCCACTCTTTAGCATGATTTACTTCGTTAAAAACGATGATGTGTTTTTTGTCGGTAGGCCAATCAAGGGAACTGAGTAGTTCAAGCTCGCTGACGATATCTTTCCGTGTTGGCACCGTCCAGGAGCCATTCTCGAACCGAGTTGAAAGCCGAACTAACGGAATGACTTTGTGCGTTGCTGCCTCATTAAAAAACTGCTGCCAAGCGTCTTTTTTCTCGACGTCTGCAAGAGTAAAAGGGATTGTTACGTACTGCCAAGTTTCAGGGTTTTTTACTGAAATTAAGTCTTTAGCAGCAGCAAGTTCTGAAGTGTTGAGGATGTGCACCCCGATGACACTGGTTTGTTCTTCAGCACGCACAACTACAGTCGTTTGCCAGAAGAAGAAAAAAAGTGCGATAAGTAGTGTATAAACATATTTCATTATATACTTATAGGATATCAAAAAAAGTTCATTTTGTCCAGTCTTTTTTGTCTGGTACAATTACCTTCTAAAGCGTGCATATGAAGAAGTTGAAAGTTATACTATTTGTTGGTTTATGGATGTTTTTTTCAACATTCTATCTATTCTCTGTTGCGCTGATTGGGTATGCGCATACACACAAGAAGACTGTCTTTACTTTTTTTGATCTGGGGCAGGGTAGTAGGCACCTGTCGCTCCCCTGGACTCGGCAAGTGACGGTACCGTCTGAAGTTACTGTCCAGAAAGAAGTTGCCGATGCGCGGGTTACCCTGGTCAATAACTTCCTCAAAAGGCACTCATCACCAATTCTTGCTGAAGACCCCGACTTTGCACGTTTTCTGGTTGCCCTTGCAGACGAGCAAGCACTAGACTTTAGACTGCTCCCTGCAATTGCCATGCAAGAGAGTAACCTCTGCAAAGTTGTGCCACCAGACTCCCACAACTGCCTCGGACTGGGTGTCCACTCTCGAGGAACTTGGGGGTTTGCTACCTACCGCGACAACTTTACGGCAGCGGCAAAGATTCTCAAGAAAAATTATATTGAAATAGGGCTGACAACTCCTGAACTTATCGAGACAAAGTACAATCCGACCAGCGCAAATAGAGATAGCAGTTGGGCGCGCAGTGTGAACCAGTGGATGGCTGAAATGCGCTTTGATGATAGAGAGCTGGGCAGAGAAAAGAAGTCTGATGCAGACCTCCTTGAGTTTGTAGCACCAAAACAGTAGTACTGTGATCTCTATTGTTCACTATTGACAGACTTATAACAGTTTGATATAGTACGTATACCTCAGGAGGACATATCCTCACCGGAATGCCGTCTTGAGACAAAAGAGTCCTGCACAACCTGCAGGATTTTTTTGTGCCTACTCAGCTGCTTCTTCTGCTGTAAATAAAATTGCCAATTGGAATAATTTAATGTACAGTTTTGTAT
>CAYMVN010000008.1:11509-26062 GCA_964394125.1 uncultured Pseudomonadales bacterium
TCTATAAGATCTGCAACAACCAATGCATCTGAAGGCCCAGAAACTACAATATTTCCATCTGCGAGTGTCTCTAGAGCTGCGAGGTTCGTAAATAAATCCAGCAATTCAGGAACTTCGGCAAAGAGCGCGGCAACTTGTGCTTCATAGCTTGGTTGTTGTGGTTGTATTTCTGGTGTCATAACTCCTTTATACACTACTTAATACGTACTCTGTGCCGAGAACAGGAATCGAACCTGCACGCCGTTTGAAGGGCACTGGATTCTAAGTCCAGCCTGTCTACCAGTTTCAGCATCTCGGCACTGAATCTAGCTGTATTTTACACTAAAAAAATGAGATTGCTTGTGTTACAGTGACGCTCAACAGGCTCCTATGTGGGATACGAACGTTCAGCCATTTACACACAAAACCAGTACGCGCTCCCGTGGTATTAAACTTACCGTAACCAAGCAAGGCGAGGTTGTTGTCACCACGCCACCACTTGTGCCAACCTTTCTTGTGAAACAGTTTGTGCGCTCCCACACCGACTGGATCGCTCAGCGACTTGCTGCCAGAACTGCCGCCCATGCTCCAGACACCGTACTGGTTTTCGGAAAAGAGTATCAGAAAAAAATTGGGAACTATCCTGAAAAACCACTGGGCGTTTTTGTAACTGAGACAGATATTGTAGTCAATACGCCTGAACTTCGCGCCAGTGATGCCGAGTGGACAGAGTCAGAAAATAAGCAACTTACTCGCTTCCTCAAGCAAGCAGCGCGCACCTATATCTTCTCTCGTACTCCAATCTTGGCGCAAAAAATGGCAATCTCGTACGGCACGATCACCTTGCGAGAACAAGATACTCGGTGGGGCAGTTGCAGTAGCGCCGGGAACCTCAACTTTAACTGGCGGCTGGTGCACACCGCTCCCTGCTACATTGATTACGTTATTATTCATGAACTTGCGCACCGGGTGCACATGAACCACTCGGCAGCATTTTGGAACTTGGTTGAACAGTACGACCCCGACTACCGGATGCATAAGTTGTGGCTGAAACAGCAGGGCGGTGGGGTATACTAATCGGGAAGTATGTTGACACTCATTCATGGAGAACACACCGTCCACTCACGTGACAAATTCACACAGGTGCTTGCGGCTGCTCGCGACTCTGGAGCACAGATAACTCGATTCACCGGTAAAGAACTTACGCCAGCTCTGCTTACCGATGCGCTCAACAGGGTGTCACTATTCTCAGAAAAAGAAGTTCTGGTAGTTGAAGAACTCCACAGCCTGCCAGCTTCAAAACAAAGAACTGAGCTCATCACCATGCTCGCGGGTGCTACAGAAAAAGACATCGTTGTATGGGAAAAAAGAGACTTAACGGCAACGATGCTCAAGCCATTTGCTGCAGCCCAAGTTTCTGCATTTCCTTTAAGTAAAAAAATGTTCTCGTTTATTGAAAGTATTGGTACGTACTCGAGCCCTGCACAGTGCGTCCAGGCAGCACACGCCGTCTATGAACAGGATGGGGCGTACTTTTTATTTGCCATGCTCTGCAGACAGATTCGCCTGCTTATCAGCGCGCACGATGATGGTACACTAAAAGGAGCTCCGTTTATGATTGCAAAGATTAAAAAACAAGCCCAAGCCTTTTCTCTACAGAAATTACTAACGATTCACGCGTATTTACTAGAAATTGACACTGCAGAAAAACAAAGTGGCTCAGCCCTCACCCTCGAACAACAGCTTGACCTTCTGTGGTTGTCGCTGTAGAGTAGAGAAGTTGTCATACTTTGTCATACGTTTGTATAAACTATGCGAGAGGAACATATGATAGTTGATCCTTCCATCTTTAAAGCCTACGATATTCGTGGCGTCTACGGGAAAAACTTGTTTGATCAAACTGCCTATGCAGTCGGTCAAGGGTTTGCAAAAACACTCAACCCTAGTGTAGTTGTTGTTGGTCGTGATGCTCGCGTTTCGAGCCCACAACTGCATGCTGAAGTTATTCGCGGTCTTACCGACGTTGGCGTGAACGTCATTGATGTGGGAATGGTTTCAACTGACATGTACTACTATGCCTGCGCGATGAAGGGTCTCCCCGGTATTATGATCACCGCAAGTCATAATCCTGCCGAGTACAACGGCTTCAAGATGGTACGAAAGATCCCGTACTTACTTTCTGGCGACGATGGCATTCAAGAGATTAGAATGGTGATCGAAAAAGACGAGTTTCCTGCTAAAAGTGCAACTCCAGGTACTGTAGAACAGTGGAGCATTATGGACGGCTTCATCGAGAAGATTCTTACGTTAGTTGACGTCACTAAACTCAAGCCGATGAAGGTCTTAATTGATACCGCAAATGGTATGGTTGGCCCTTCTGCGACAGAGTTATTCAAGCATATTCCTCAAGTAACGATGGTACCGATGTACTTTGAACCGGATGGTACGTTCCCGAATCACGGGGGCGATCCACTCATTGAAGCGAACCGCGCCGAGCTGATGCAGCGCGTCGTTGCCGAGCATGCTGACCTAGGATTTGCCTGCGACCCAGACGGAGACAGATTCTTTTGTATTGATGCCAAGGGCAGATTTGTATCAGGTGACTTTATGACCGCACTGCTCTCGGTGTACTTCCTCGAAAAATATCCGGGTTCACCAATTGTGTACGACATTCGAGCTTCCCGTGCTGTGCCTGATCTTATTACCAAAAACGGCGGTAAACCGCTCTACAACAGAGTTGGTCACGCTTTTATCAAGAAGCGAATGTCAGACGAAGGCGCTGTATTTGCGGGCGAAGTGACCGGTCACTACTACTTCAAAGACTTCTTCCTCTGTGACTCAGGACTTGCACCAATGCTCTTCCTCATGGATATGCTCTCGAAGGGCAGTAAACGCCTTGATGAGCTGCTTGATGAGTTAGGCTCTGTCTACTTTATTTCAGGTGAGATCAACACCAAAGGTGTCGATGGCGCAGCTGTACTGAAACTGATTGAAGAGACCTACGCCCAAACTGCGCAACAGATTCTTAAGGTTGATGGCGTGTCAGTCATCTTCCCAGACTGGAGCTGTAACGTGCGGACTTCTAATACCGAGCCGCTGGTACGCTTAAACCTGGAAGCAACCACTAAAGAAAAGATGGAAGAGAAACGTGATGAAGTACTCGCCCTTATTCGGAAAGATCTTGCGTAACGCAAGGAAAGGAAGCCATGCCAGATAGTATCTTAAACTCCCGCGAGGAGATCGCCAAGCTTGATAGAAGCCAAGTTTTGCTCTCAATTGAGCAACTGGGCAGCCAAGTGCAACAGATTTGGGAGATTGCCAAAGGTTTACAGATCGACCCTTCATACAAAAACGTAACCAATGTTGTGGTAGCGGGCATGGGTGGTTCTGCTCTGGGAACGCACGTCATTCAAACCGTGTTCAAAGATGAGTTGCGTGTTCCGGTTACGATTGTGCCAGACTACGAGATGCCACAATTTGTAAATGAGAACACCTTGGTAATTGCTTCAAGTTACTCTGGCAGCACTGAAGAAACACTTGCTGCTACTGAAGATGCAATTAAAAAGGGCGCAAAAATAACGGGTATTACCTCTGGAGGAAAGCTTGCTGAGCTCTTGCGTTCGCATGGGTTCCCAGTTCTGACCTTCGACCCAACATTCAACCCATCTGGGCAACCACGTATGGGCTTAGGTTACTCAATTTTTGGTCAAATCGCGCTCTTTGCTCAGTGCGGATTACTGAAGATCGACGACGATAGTTACAGTAAAGTGTTGGCAGCGATTGCCGAGGCGCACTTACTTTCTGGTATGAATATCTCAGCAGACGCAAACCCTGCCAAGATCTTAGCCTTCGAGTTTGCGACCCGCATTCCCGTCGTCACTGTCGCCCAACACCTTGAGGGAGTCGGACACGTTTTTGCGAACCAGTTGAACGAAAACTCAAAAACATACTCAGAGTACCGTGTGATTCCTGAGATCAATCATCACTTGATGGAAGGGCTTGGCTTTCCCAAGCAGACAGAAGATGCACTGCTGTTCTTTATTGTGCACTCAGAGCTTTACGGCGCAAACAACGCACTCCGTGTTTCACTCACCGAACAAGTGCTCGAAAAGAACTCAATTGAGCACCGCAGTCTGACCCTCAAGACACACAGCAAACTTGAGCAGGCATTCGAGATGTTAACCTTTGGTGCATATGTCTCGTTCTACTTAGCCATGCTTCACGGACTCGATCCAGCCCCAATTCCTTGGGTGGACTGGTTCAAGAATGAGCTCAAAAAAGCGAAGTAAACTCTTTGAGGAACCTCATTCTAGCGACAGCGGTATCAATACGGTATGATGAGTGTATGGCCTGCCCGGTTGTTATTTCGTTATCAGCATTTTCTCAGTACACTCGATCAACTATCGGGTCGCGCTCGCTCGCCATTGCCGAGGCAAGTAGCTTTGGCGTGCCATTCCCTGAACAGTTTGTGGTGCCCCGAGAGACGCTTGCACGACTCATTACCGAGACATCTTTAGGCAGGACTCTGAGTACTATTTTGGCAAGTTGGCGCACTGCACCGCTGGCTGAAAAAGCTGTGCTGCTGACTCATCTTGAGCAAGCAATCGAGTTTGCACAACTTCCTGAGTGGTTTACCACACAGATGCACCTTGCCTACAAGCAGCTCTTTACCGCGCCATTCTGTCGCATCATTCCAACTGAACAAGTCGCGCACTTTCCTGCAGACGAGTTCAGCGAAATTATTGGTGATGCTAACTGCATCGAGTCGTTCAAAAAAGCCTGGGCAGTTGTTGCCAAAGCGCAGTGCCAAGCTGCAGATATTGTGTCACTCACCACTGTTTGCCAAGTGCCGCTTTGTATTGAAGAAGAGATGCAGGCAGCTGTTTCAGGCACGGTGCACACTGAGCACGCCCGGACAAACTTCACACCCACGATCAGAGTTCAAGCAATCTGGGGCAGTCCAAACCTGGCCGCCGAGCAGACTGCTGCAGACACCTATCATGTCGATGTTCGCACCTGGCAAGTAGTACAAAAAACTGCCGCGCATAAAAAACATCGTATTGAACGTGCAGCTGAACGAAGAGTTACCGTGTCAGTGCCAGCTCAGTACGAAACGTATCCCTGCCTGAGTGACGAACAAGCTATAGTGATTGCTCAGCTAGCACACTCACTGAAACAAAAGCAGCTCTTTCATAAAAAGATCTCATGGGAACTCGGGCCAGTTGGCTTATGGATTACCGATATTGCCGATGAAGATGCTGCAATTGATCAAACACGAACGTACGCGAAAACAATTACCAAGGTGTATATTTCAGCAGGCAATCCAAGCAAACGCCTTACGCAAGTTTCTCCAGAAATTGACGGCATTGGCATCTTGCGCAGTGAGTATACCTACATGCAGTTTGGCGTCCACCCCGAGCACTTAATTCGTGGTGGAAAACAGACGCAACTGTCACATGCACTCTTCAAGACAATTCATGACTATCAAGAAAGTGTGCCCTTGAAGCCTGTCCTCTTCCGCGCGCTCAACTGCACCAGTGCCGAACTCGGTCGTCTGCGGTATGCCAGTCTTTTTGAGACTGAAGAAGGCAATCCGTACATCGGCGTTCGCGGAGGGTTGCGGCTGCTCACTAGTGATCACATCTTCACGACCGAACTAGCTGCACTGACTGAGGCTGTCACACACTCACAGGCACCACTCGGATATGTACTGCCGTTTGTTCGCTCGCCTCAAGAGCTCTCGGCGCTCGTTCGTAGAATTGAACAAGCTGGGCTTACCCGCTTCCAACACTTTTCAATTTGGATGCAGATCAACACGCCAGAAAATGTCCTCAACTTTGATGCATATCCTACAGAAAAATTGGCAGGAGTTTCAGTAAACTTTACCTCGATACAGGCGTTAGTAACGGGAGCAGACCCTGATAACATTATCACTACACAACAGTACACAAGCGATACAACAGCCTTCGAGGAGCTGTTACAGCGTCTCAGCACTACCGCAGCAAAGCACTCTGAAAAAAGGGTGCATGCGCCTCTCAAACTACACTTGCACTTAGAGTCCTTTAACCAGCATCTAGTAGCATGTGCAGTAAAATTTGGCTATCATGGAGTAGTAGTGAAACCACAGGCAGTACCGATCGCCCGTGCAGCACTGAGCGAAGCAGAGAAAGAGCGGCTACAAAGACACTAACGTATGGCAACAATACAAGGCGTTTACGCACGAGAGATTCTTGATTCACGAGGCACTCCAACCATCGAATGTACCTTGTGGCTCGATACCGGCGGTATTGTCGCAACCAGTGTGCCGAGTGGTACGTCGATTGGTAAGTACGAGGCGCTTGAGTTACGTGACAAAGACCCCACCCGGATGTTGGGCAAAGGGGTGCTCAAAGCCGTTCATAACATCAATACCATCATTGCGCCACAAGTTATTGGTAAGAGTCCAACTGCACAAACAGAAATTGACCAGCTACTCATTAACCTTGACGGAACAGCAAACAAAAGCAAACTTGGCGCAAACGCAACACTGGCAGTCTCGCAGGCCGTCATGAAAGCAGGTGCGCTCTCAGAGAATCTGCCCCTCTACTACTATATCTACGAGAAATACAAACTCGTTCCACAGCTCTCAGTGCCGACCTGTATTTATACCGTTATCAATGGAGGTGAGCACGGAGCAAATAACCTCGATATTCAAGAGTTTCAAGTGATTCCTGCCAGTCACCTCAGTTTTGAAGACTCACTGAACATGGGTGTGACGATCTTTCAAAAGTTAGAAGAAGTGCTCATCATCAAAGGAGCGATTCACTCGGTTGGTATCGTGGGCGGCTTTACCCCAAACCTCTACAGTAACAGTGACGTTTTTGAGATTCTGGTTGAAACTATCAAGGCTACGCCATACACCTTCACGCAAGATCTCTTCTTTGGCATCGATGTGGCAGCAGAGCAGCTCTTCTCGAATGGGCGCTACACGCTTAAAGATCGGGCGCAACCGTACACTGGGCCAGAACTGAGAGAGTACTACAAAAAAATTCGTGACATGTACAACGTGTTTTACATTGAAGATCCCTTTCAAGAGGACGACATTGACTCGTGGAAAGGAATTACTTCAGAGCTCGGCGAGACAACGAAGATTGTTGGCGATAGTTTCCTTGCAACAAACAAAGCAAAAATTGAGACGGCAATTGCGCAGAAGTCGTGTAACACGCTCCTTGTAAAACCAAACCAAATTGGCACCCTCAGTGAGACCATTGAAGTTATGCAAGTTGCCCGAAAAGCGGGCTGGACCTGTGTGATGTCACACAGAAGTGGTGAGACAAATGATGACTTTATCGCAGACTTTGCCGTGGGAACTGGGGCTGAGTACTCTAAGTTTGGACCACCAAATAGAGGTGAACGCACCGCCAAATACAACCGACTCTTGCAGATTAACTTTGAGTTGCAGCAGAGAACCATTGCTGACACCACATCTTCCTCTGCACAATCGCCGACCGAGGCAGTATAGTAAAACCATGATCAACGTACTGAAACCGCAAGATGTTGTTGCGCCTGCGCCACTGCCGGATACCTTGCCACAGTTCATGCGCACTACTGTCACTGTGCCTCAAAGTAGCACTCCCGCACCGACACTTGCTTCACCAGATGCAGGTGCAGTAACTGCAACACCAGATGCAACATCTGGCTATCTCATCTCAGAAAAACCATTTGACTCGATGGTACCGCAAAATAGATATAAAGGTGTTCGTCCAGTCGTACTGCTTGTACTCGACGGATGGGGGATTGGCCCTGACAACCCAGGAAATGCAATAAAACAGGCGAATACACCAAATCTGGATAAGTACTGGTACTCCTACATGCACACCCAACTAGAGGCCTCTGGGCAAGCTGTCGGCCTCCCACAGAACGAGGATGGCAATACCGAGACTGGTCACTTAAATATTGGTGCTGGGCACATCGTGTATCAAGATCTGCCACGTATAAATATGTCGATTGCTGACGGCGGTTTTGCAACTACCCCAGCATTCTTGAATGCAATCGAGCACGCGCGGAAGAATAACTCGGCGCTCCACATCATGGGACTCGTTGGAGCAGGCGGGGTGCACTCAAATATCGAACACTTATATGCGCTCTTAAATCTCTGCCAGCAACAAAACTTTACTAACGTCGACATTCATGCCTTTACTGACGGACGTGACTCACCACCCACCTCGGGGATCACCTACTTACAGCAACTGAGCGATCACTGCACCCAAGCTGGCGTTGGCAAGATTGCTACAATTATGGGCAGATACTACGCCATGGATCGCGATAATAAATGGGATCGTATCGAGAAGGCATACAATGCTATGACACAAGGAGTGGGCGAGTGCACAACCGACATTACCGCTTCGATGCAGAAACAGTATGATGCCGGTACTACCGATGAGTTTATTGAGCCAATCTGCGCCTGTAATGAGGACGGTACCCCTCGTGTAATCTCAGATAATGATGCGGCAATTTTCTTCAACTATCGCATCGACCGACCGCGCGAACTCACCAGAGCATTTGTGATGCCAAACTTTGAGGGCGGTATTCATCACGTTGCCTTCGACCCCTACACCGAAAAGTACGAGAATACAAACATCCAAGAACAAAAACACATCATTACCTTCGAGCGAAAAAAAGTTATTAACGGGCTGTACTTTGTAACCATGACAAACTACGAAGATGGGCTGCCAGTTGATATTGCCTTCCCACCACAAAATATCAAGAGTCCTCTCGGTAAAGTCTTTGCTGATATGGGTCTGAGGCAGCTGAGAATTACCGAGACCGAGAAAGAGCGGTTCGTGACCTACTACATGAATGGTCAAAAAGAAGATATTTTCCCCGGTGAAACCCGAGTTATTATTCCGTCAAAAGGGGTAAAGTCATACGATCAAGCACCCCAGATGAGTGCCTACGAGATCTGTGATGAGATGATTAAACGCTTGAAGTCGAATACCATTGACGTGGTTATTTCCAACATTTGCAACGGTGATATGGTTGGACACACGGGCAATTTACCGGCTGCAATTAAGGCCTGCGAGATCGTAGACGAAGTTGTGGGCAAGATCGTAGAAACAGTGCTGCTACTAGACGGGGTAGTCTTTATTACCGCTGACCACGGTAACGTCGAAGAGATGATCAACAGCCAAACTGGAGCGGTTGATACGGAACACTCAACATATCCCGTGCCCTTTTTTATCATTGGCAGACAGTTCAATCAGCCCACGATGTTGCCTTCTGGCATCTTAGCAGATGTCGCGCCGACTATCCTCAAAGTTATGGGCATTGAGAAACCAAGTTCCATGACAGGGCGAGCGCTCGTTTAGTGTGATTTTCTTTGATACGAAAATATATTTTTTCTTCTTTGAAGAGTGTTTAACTCTATTTGATACACTTTGTATATGTAAGATGCAATTGTGCAGTCGGGCTCTTTTTGGTTATTCTATGTGTACTTCGGATATCGTACGCCCGAAACAAGTAGTTCTACACAAAGGAGCACGAGATGCCAGTTACTCTCTACAAACGTCAACGCCAAATAGTCGATTTTGTCGGGCAGTATCTGCAACGAAATGGCTACTCACCAACACTGCGTGAAATTGCCGACTCAATTGGTGTTTCTTCTTTAGCAACAGTCCACGAGCACTTGCAAGCACTGCAGCGCAAAAAAGTTATCAAAAAACACGACGGTTCTGTTCGCGGTATCGAGCTGCTTGATAAGTCGTATATCCGAGTTTCTGAATCAATCGACTTGCCGCTGCTTGGTTTCATTGCTGCCGGTTCACCAATTGAACCACACCACGATCCAAATGCGACCTTCAAAGTTTCACCAGAGATGATTAGTGGCAAGCGTCGCTCGTATGTTTTACAGGTGAAGGGCGAGTCTATGATCGAAGATCACATTCAAGATGGTGACTACGTGGTCATCGAGGAAACTCAAGATGTGAGTGATGGTGATATCGTTGTGGCACTGCTTGATAATGGATTAGCAACGCTCAAGCGTTTCTACCGAGAGTTAACCCGCGTTCGCCTCGAGCCAGCCAACTCAACCATGAGTCCCATCTACGCGACGCACGTCCAGATTCAGGGCAGAGTCTGTGGACTCATTCGGAAGTACCAGTTTTAGTTGAACTCTTGTTCAAGATATCCGGCCTGTTCATTGAGGTAACAGCGCAGTACATAGAGGTAGTCAGATAGTCTATTGATATACTGCAGTACGAGCGGACGAACGTGATGGTCACTCTTGTACGAAACAATACACCGCTCAAGCCGACGACACACGGTACGCGCAATATCACAGTGAGCACCATTTTTTGTGCCACCTGGTAATAAAAACTTTGAGTGCCAGTTGTCTGCCAGTGCGCTTTGCAGCGCGTCTGATTCTTGTTCAAGTTCTGTGAGGTGCTCCTTCGTGACTGCCGCTCGTGGTGACTTTGCCAGCTCAGCCCCGACAATAAATAAGGTATCTTGCAGTGTGTACACGAACTTTTTTTGCTTGTCTGCAGCAGGGATATCGACCGCAACAAGCCCAAGCCAAGAGTTCAGCTCATCGAGTGTGCCCAGGACTTCAAAAAGAGGCGCTGCTTTACTGAGTCGTTCACCGTTTGCCAGCCCTGACTCACCGTTGTCACCCGTTTTTGTAGAAATTTGCAGCAGCATACTAGTCTCTCTTTAGTACTTCAGAGTATACTACACACGATGCACACACTTCACACCGATATTCTCACAGAGCGCACCGCTGCTGACGAGCTCATACCTGAATGGAATGATCTGTTAGCGCGCTCAACTGCGAGTGTCTTTCAAACACCAGAATTTTTACTCTCGTGGTGGGAGACGTTAGGCTCAGGCGAACTCTGTGTCTTAGTGGTCAGGGACGAAACAGAGAAACTGGTAGGGTTAGCACCGCTCATGCAGACCGAAAACGAACGGGCAGAGAAGCAGCTTAGTTTTATCGGCTGTGTGGCTGTATCAGACTATCTTGATTGCATTGTCGATACTGAGTACTCTGAAGCTGTCTACGCTCACATCTGCACCGAACTTGCAGCGCAGAACTGGAATACACTGTACCTCTGCAGCGTTGCAGAGCACTCACCACTTCGAGCTGCACTGCGTGAGCGCTTTCCTGCTGCACTTGAAACGCAACAAGATGTCTGCCCAATTATTGCCTTGCCAAACACTTGGGAAGAGTACTTGACATCACTTGAGAGAAAACAACGCCATGAACTGCGCAGAAAGATGCGTAATAACGATGCGCAGGGAGCAGTATTTACCTGTCTTACAACAAAAGAAGAGGTCACTGAGGCACTTCCAGACTTTATTACCCTGCATGAACTTTCTTCTGCAGAAAAAAAATCATTCTGGACACCAGAACATCGTGCATTTTTTGCACGAGCTATTCCAAAGCTCGCTGGTGCAGGAAAAGTACACCTCTACTTTCTCTCACTCGAAGGCACGCATGTTGCAGCCATGCTCATTTTCGTGCACCGGAATGGCTACTACCTGTATAACTCAGGTTTTAATCCGGCATTTCAACAACTGAGTAGTGGTACGGCACTCACTGGACACACCATTCAGCAAGCACTTGCGCAGCAGCTACGCGTGTATGACTTTTTACGAGGGAGTGAAGAGTATAAGTTCCGGTTTGGGGCGGTCGCAAGCCCAGTTTTTGACTACACCGTAGTGCGGTAGGTTACTTTTCACACCCAGGGGTAAACTGGTCAAGCACTGCGGTGAGCTCGTCTTGATCAAAGCACTCTTCTGTTTCAGGAACGCTTAGGCAAGCAGTATAGTAGTCAAAGATCTTGTAATATTCACGCCAGCAGCTTTTACAACCACACAACTCAGCGCGCTCTTTATAGGCACTAATTATCTCGGCATACTGGGCAAATGAGTTAGTGAGGGCACTCTCTTGAGCACTCAAAAAGGACAGTAGTGGATCTGATTCCTGGGTAGAAGCCGGGCACTCCCGCGTCGCTGTTAACGACTCAAAGATGGCCTCATCCATGAAAGTGCGTTCGCGTGACATGTGAGTGGTAGTATACCGTTACTTTTTTTTCTTCCAAGGTGCAGATGTTAAGAGGGGTGAGTAGACATCATCTTCGAGTGAGATACACAGTGACTCTTTTTCTGCTTCGGTTGGCGGCTCAGTGGTAAAAACAACTTGAGGAATGTCGTGTAAGAGTGCCAGTGGCGTAGACTCAGCGACTTCGCCCATCAGCACAACTGCCGTGACAGCCAACGCTTCTGCTACATTAACTTGGGTCATCTGCATCTCGTGCCCGAACAGATCTTTTTCTCCAATTTTATTGATAAGTGGCTTAAAGCCACAGTAGGCAAGACAGGTTCCTATCGTTCCCCAGCGCAGCGGAATGGTCTTACTGTCGGTAATAATCACGCCACGCTGGCGCAAGCCGTACTCAGTCTTCAACCACTCCCAGACTTTTTCTGCTACAGCAAATGAATCTTTTGGCCACAACACGTACGTACCATCCGCATTCGACTCGTCAATTCCGGCATTCACAGCCAGGACACTATCTTTAATAGTGAGCATCACACCGTACTGAGAGTACTGTGCTGGTATATAGGCGTCAGCTTCCTGCATGACCAGGCGGTGTTTCTCAACTCTGCCGCCCGTTTTCTTTTCTGCCACCGAGCCTTCAGCAAGAGCCACAATTTTTGAAGTGATTGCAAGGAGTGTCCCTTCAGGAAGCGTAGCAGGCAGTGCACTCTTCAGCAGTGCAAACAAATCTGCATTGGCGTGAACAACTGGTGTGGAGAGTGCGTTACCGTTCATATTGAGCGTAGTATACAGTATAATATTCAATTCAATGCAATTTAAACTGCAAAAACCATTTGAACCAACTGGAGATCAGCCCGCTGCAATTGCAGCACTGACTGAGGGGGTCGTGGCAGACAAAGCACATCAAGTGTTACTGGGCGTTACCGGGTCTGGAAAGACCTTTACTATGGCAAACATCATTGCCAATACGCAGCTACCCACCTTAATCATTGCCCATAACAAGACACTTGCCGCGCAGCTGTACCAAGAGTTCCGAGACTTTTTTCCTGAGAATGCTGTCAGCTACTTCGTATCGTACTACGACTACTACCAGCCTGAAGCCTACTTGCCCGCTTCTGATACCTACATTGAAAAAGAGGCTACTATCAACGATGAAATTGATAAGCTCCGGCTCGCAAGTACCACTAATTTATTAACTAGAAAAGATAGTATCGTTATTGCGTCTGTGTCGTGTATCTATAACTTAGGTTCTCCAGTTGAGTACGGTGAGCACACACTCGAACTTTTACAAGGTGAAGTGCTCTCAAGAGAAACAGTTGTGTTGCAGCTCGCGAACTTGCAGTATGAGCGTTCTGACATGGATCTCAAACGTGGTACCTACCGAGTGCGCGGTGACAGTATTCAAGTTTGGCCTGCGTATGCGGATACGGCACTGAGTATTGAAACACTGCAAAACGAGATTGTTTCTATTACTAGTATTGATGGGCTCTCGTGCATGCCACTGCCTGGTGGGAACTTAAAAAAAGTTACCCTCTATCCTGCGAAACACTACCTTATTAACCAACAAAGTCAGCAAGCAACCTACTCAGTCATTGAAAAAGACTTGAATGACCGCGTAGCAGAGCTGAAGCAGGCTGGAAAAGTTATTGAAGCGTACCGCTTACAACAAAAAGTAGGGCATGACCTTGATATGCTTAAAGAGCTTGGGTACGTGAATGGAGTAGAGAACTACTCAAGATACTTTGATGGTAGAAAACCAGGTGATCCTCCATTTACACTCATAGACTACTTTGCAGCCTGTGCTCAAAAGTTTACTGATGGAAAATTCCTCACTTTCGTAGACGAAAGTCACATTTCTCTTCCACAGGTGCGTGGAATGTATCACGGGGACCAGTCAAGAAAGCAGACGCTGATTGAGTACGGCTTTCGGCTGCCGAGTGCACTCGATAACCGCCCGCTGCGCTTTACTGAGTTTCAAAGCAAGCTACCACAAACAATTTACGTCTCGGCAACACCTGAGCCACTCGAACTTTCACTGGCTGGTGAAGCTCCCGTTGAGCAGTTAATACGGCCAACAGGACTGGTAGACCCACCGATTGTCATTCGGCCAATTGCTCGACAGATTGAAGACTTGGTGATCGAGATTCTTGCTAGAAAACAAATTGGACAACGAACACTCGTCACCACGCTCACAAAGCGAATGGCAGAAGCACTAACTGAGTACTTAAACGATGAACAAAAAATTACAGCACTGGTGGCTGATAGAAGAGGGCACATTTCTGTTCAGAATGAGAGTGACATGAGCGAGAGTATCCGACTAGTTGATGGACTTTTACCAATTGAGAACATGGAAGTTGGCCCGATACCAGCACATCTCTTGCAAGCATCGCAGCACCTCACAGAACTTCCTCCCAGTGGCCCACTTCACTTTCCTAAAGTGGCATATTTGCACTCGGATATTATTACTATGGAACGCTCAGACATCCTTGCCGACCTCAGACGCGGCGTCTATGACGTAGTGGTTGGTATTAACTTGC
>CAYMVN010000009.1:0-388 GCA_964394125.1 uncultured Pseudomonadales bacterium
GGGCCACCTGAAACGGGAACATCGATAAACCGGATTCCTGCAGCGTTCAGTTTTGCAGCTCTCTCGAGCGTATCAGTGTAGAGTGAGTTTGCCCCATCAAGGATGGTGTCTCCTGGCGAAAGCTGCGGAATGAGCTCATCAATCATCTCGCCCGTCACAGAGCCTGCAGGAAGCATAAGCCAAATAATTCTGGGCGCTTCGAGGGCAGCCACCAGCTCAGCGACTCGTTCAGTCACCTGCGCGCCTGCGGCGCGCACAACTTCTCTTGGTTCCGGTGAGCGATTCCAGGCAACAACAGAGATATCATGCTCAAGCAGTCTGAGCACCATGTTCTTACCCATTTTTCCTAAACCAAAAATAACTAATTGCTGCTTTTTTTCTTGATTCA